>QJWC01000112.1 GCA_003235475.1 Acidimicrobiia bacterium
ATTGTGCCACGCAGGAACAAGCCCCCGACGGATCGGGAGCTTCAGTAGGCCGCCTGGGACTCGAACCCAGAACCTGTCGGTTAAGAGCCGAATGCTCTGCCAAATTGAGCTAGCGGCCCGCCCGGGAGCCTACCCACCGCCGATGTCAACTCGCCAGATCGCCCTGGAGTGAAGGGTGGCGAGTGCCCGTCCGACGGATGGGGGAGTATCTTCTGGCATCTACGGGCTGTGGCGCAGCTTGGCAGCGCGCCTGCTTTGGGAGCAGGAGGTCGTCAGTTCAAATCTGACCAGCCCGACGGGAGCTTCTCCCCAGTGCTACCGCGGCTTGGTGGCGTGGAGGAGAACGTCGATCGCGTCGACTGGAGAACCGTCCACCGGACGAAACACCTCCGTCAGCGACACGACGTCGAGCCCGTCGGTGAGCGGACGGATGAGATCGTCCGTCCAGAGGATCTCTGGATACTGCGGTCCGCCGACACCGTCGGTCAGGTTCCTCAACGCATGGCCGAGTCCGATCAAGGTTCCTCCGGGCGCGAGGGCGTTCCTGGCACAGCGGAAGAGCGATGCCATGCCCTGCGGGTCGAGGTGGATGTACACGATCATCACGAGGTCGAACGTGGCGTCCGCTTCGTACTCGGTGATGTCGCCAACCACCCAGTCAATGGCGGTGCCACCAGCCAGGCGTCTTGCCTTGTCGATCGCGACGCGTGAGAAGTCGACTCCCGTCACGTCCCAGCCCTCACGTGCGAGCCAGATGGCGTTGCGTCCCTCACCGCACCCGAGGTCGAGGGCGGTGCCAGCCGGGAGCGGATCGATCAGCGGCGGGAGGAACCTGTTCGGTTCGGCCGACCACACGAGTTCCTTCTCGGTGTAGCGGGCATCCCACGCATGGCTGTCCATGGCGTCACTCTACGCCCGGCTATGTGGGGCGACTCGACGCCGTACCCGGCAGGTGCCCTCGGCGTTCTGACGTGGGCCGCAGCGTCCGGGAGCCGCAACGGTTGACTGGCTATATTCGATCCGGCCTGACGCGACGATCGATCGAGGCGGGATGACCAAGAATGCAAGGCCCCTCCTGGCCACGCTCGCTCTCGTTGTCGCGCTGTTCGGCGGTCTTGCGGGCGTTTCCCAGCTGAGGTTCGCGTCCGTCTTGTCGGACTCAGTGAACGAGCGTCTGGAGGTTGTTGCCAAGGCAGCCGCCCAAGACCTCAGCTCGGCCCTTGACCTCGGTCTCTCGCTGAACCAGGTTGCGAACGGACCTGCGATCCTTCAACGTGCGAGCCGTCACGATCCGCGTATCACCTCGATGTATGTGGTCGACATCTCCGGGTCCATCATCCACGCGACCGCGGCCGCTCCCGAGGCGATGGACACCTCGTCGAACGAGGCGTTCTCGCTTGCCGTTCAGGGCATCGGTGGGAGCTCCTGGGCTGCCGAGACCAAAGAGACAATCAGTTCTGGGATCGTCATCGAAGGCAGCTTCGGCACACCCGTTGGTGCTGTGGTCGTTGAGTATCCAGCCGCCGAGTTGAGAGCCCAAACCCGGCGAATCGCGAACGATCTCGCGCTGCTCGGCGCGATCGTTGCCGCACTCGTCGCGCTTGTCGTCGCCGCCGTGTGGTGGTCCGTCCTCCGCCGCCGTGCCACCGAGGACGACGCGGGCGTCGCGCCGACCGTCGATTCACAGCCACATCGAAGCAAGGCCGTCCCCATCGTCCTATCCGGAGTCCTCGTTGCGGGCGTCGTGACATTCGGTGCCCTAGCGATTCCCAAGTTCAATGCTGCGTTGTCCCCCGAGCTGGAACGACGGGCAGGATTGATCGGCGAGACGATCAGCGACGACACAGCACGAGCGCTCGAAATCGGTATTCCACTGAGCCGCCTCGTGGGTGTCGAGGAGTACTTCGGCGTCTTCTTCGACGAGTTCCCCGAGATCAACCACCTTGCCATCAGGGCAACTGCTGAAAGCACGGCGTACGCGAGTAATCGCGGTGGCGGTATTGGTGTCGAGCAGGGCTCCGCTCGTTCCGACATCTACAGCTTCGGTGTGTCCGATGGCCGTGACATCCGGGCGACCGTCGACGTGGGCGTCGACCCAGATTTCGTGGCGTCGAAACTCCGCGAACTCGCTCTCGACATGATCGTGGTCCTGATCGTGGCGCTCGTGATCATGTTCGAGTTCTCGCGAGCGTCGATGCGAGGATTCGGCGCCCGAAGCGATTCGACGCCGGGCGCTACAGACGCTGCTGCACTCTCCACGATTCGCATCGTGCTGTTCTTGTTCGCCGTCGGCGAGGAACTGAACAAGTCTTTCCTGCCTCTGTTCATCAAGGGAGCACACAATCCGATCCCGGCAATCAGTTCGAGCGTCGCGATCTCCCTTCCGATTGCCGCCTATCTCCTGGCGATCGCCGTCGCGTCGCCGTTCGCCGGACGCCTTCGCGGGGTATTCGGGACCCGTAATCTGTTCCTCGTCGGCGTCGCTCCTGCTGCGTTGAGCCACCTCGGCATGATCTATGCCGACAACGTGGTGCAGATCATTGGGCTTCGCGCACTGACTGGTATCGGGTACGCCCTTGCCACCATCGCGTGCCTCGAATTGATCCTCGACAAGCTTCCCCGGGGTATGCGCGCTCGAGGTATCGGAGCGTTCGTTGCCGTTGTGATCGGAGGAACGTTCACCGGAACCGCACTTGGAGGCATCATCGCCGACCGGCGCGGTTACACGACGGTGTTCATCGTGAGCTTCGGACTTGTCGTGATTGCGGCGATTCTGGCCTATCGGATGATCCCGAAGTCGGCTGCGACGACCACTGGGTCATCGAGTTCGATCTCCCTCACCGATATGTGGCGCGTGCTGCGACAGCGCGATCTCATGCTGCTCATGGCGGGAGTCACGGTTCCGATGAACGTGGTGACAGCGGCGTTTCTCTGGTACCTCGTGCCTCTCGTGTTGGCGTCGGTCGGGGCGACGTCCTCGGCCACGGCAAGAACGCTGATGGTCTATTACCTCGTGATCCTCGTGGGGAGTCCGATCGCGGCTCGGGCCGCAGGGCGCATCAAGAACTGGGCTCTCGTTGGCGTGGGATCCGTCTTGTCGGGGGTGATCCTTCTCATACCTGCACGGTCGTCCACCGAACTGACCGTTCTCTTCGCCGTTCTCGTCGTCGGCATCGGGCACACGGCGGTTCGTGGCCCCCAGATCGATCTTGCTCTGAGCATCGCCGAGACCGAGATGCCCGAAGCAGGCCGGGAGCCGACCCTTGCGGCGATGAGGACGCTCGAGCGGTTGGGAAGCCTCGTGGGCCTTCTTGTCGTCGCTGTGCTTGCCGCGCGATTCGGACTCGGTACCGCGATGGCTTCGATCGGGGTTGCGGGTGCGATCGCGGGAAGCCTGTATCTCGTGTTCCGTCGGTCGCCGGTGAGGGAGCTCGTCGATGCGTAGTCGAAGTCTTCTCGTGCAACTCGTCGCCGTGCTCGTCGTGATCACGACGACGGCGATCGCCGCCGTCGCACAGACATCCCCAAGCCCGCTCCGAATCGTCATGGTGACGTTCCGGGGATGCGAGGAAGCGTGCGAGGGCTTCAAGGACTATGTGGCGAGGTGGGAGACTGACGCCGAGGTCATCGTTCTCGACGTTGCGCAGAACGCAGACGCGATTCCAGCAATGCGCGACGAGGTGCGGCGCCTCGATCCTGACCTGCTCGTCACATGGGGCACGTCGGTCACCAGGGGAATGATCGGTACGGTCGACAGCAACGATCCAGAGCTGATCTCTGGTATCCCGACAGTGTTCATGATCGTGGCCGACCCGGTCGGTGCCGAGATCGTGACTTCATATGAGGACACTGGTCGAGGTTGGGTGACAGGCACGCGCAACAGGGTTCCCGAGTCGACGCAGATGAAGGTCTTGGCGGAATACCGGCCGTTCGACCGCATCGGCGTGCTCTACAACGACGACGAACTGAACGCGGTACTGAAAGCGGACGAGATCAGCCTCATTGGTGGGCAGGAAGGTTTCGAGGTGGTGTCGCGCGTCATTGCGAACGACGACGACGGTGCTCCGACTGTCGACGACATTCCTGAAGCCGTTGCCGATCTCGCTTCCCAGGACGTCGATTTCCTCTACATCGGATCGAGTTCGTTCCTCCTCGCGAACGCGGACATCGTGACGCAAGCCGCCATCGACAACCACGTCCCGCTCGCAACCGCGTACGAGGCCATGGTGAAGGATTCACACGGTCTGATCGCGTTGGCGAGCCCTTACTACAACGTCGGCCAGCTCGCCGGTCGTCAGGCCGAGCGCATACTCATCGACGGTGAGACGCCAGGCGACCTCGAGGTGGTGGGACTCAATCGATTCACGGTGCTGGTCAACATCGACACCGCTGCGGCGCTGGACTTGTATCCGCCAATGCTGCTCCTGAGGTATGCGGAGATCGTCGGGGGAACGGAGTAGGGCAATACGAAGGCCACAATGGGGGCGTGGACATGACGTGGCAGCCCCTGTCGATCGCTGAGATCCGTGAACGGTTCGACGGTGTCGATACCGACTGGTGGATTGCAGGGGGTCTGGCGATCGACCTGTTCCTCGGATGGGAGTCACGTTCTCACGACGACGTCGACATCGAGATGTTCCGCAAGGACCGCGATGTCCTTTTCGACGTCTTCCCCGGCTGGGAGCTGTTTACCGTGTCCCAGGGTTCGTGGACGGCGTGGCATCGGGGCGACGACGTCGCCGAACCCGTCTTCGGAATATGGGGCCGTCGGTCACCGGAGGTCCCCTGGGCCGTCGAGATCATGCTCGCGAATGGCGACGGGTCCGAGTGGCGGTTCCGGCGTGAACCATCGATCAGGCTGGATCGGGAGCTTCTCACCATGACAACGCCGGACGGCATCCGGTTCTGCACTCCCGAGGTCCAGCTCCTCTACA
>QJWC01000113.1 GCA_003235475.1 Acidimicrobiia bacterium
CACGTGGGCCATCCGCTCGGGTACATCGGTACCGACATCTACAGCCGATATCACCGGATGAACGGGGCGAATGTCCTTCACCCCATGGGGTTCGACGCCTTCGGGCTCCCCGCTGAGCAGTACGCGGTGGAGACCGGCATCCACCCTGCCATCACGACTGAGAAGAACCTGGAGACCTACAAGCGACAGCTCAAGGCATTCGGTTTCTCCTATGACTGGGACCGATCCGTGGCGACGACCGACCCGGCGTACTTCAAGTGGACGCAATGGATCTTCCTCCAGCTCTTCAACTCGTGGTTCGACCCCGACCGCAAGGTCGCGAGGCCGATCTCCGAACTCATCGAGGACCTCGAAGCCGGCCATCTGTCCGCGGACGGGGTCATGTGGCAGAACCTCGAGCCTGCCGACAAGGCCCGGTACATCGACAGCCGCCGACTGGCGTACATCGACGAGGTGCCGGTCAACTGGTGCCCAGCGCTCGGCACCGTCCTTGCGAACGAGGAGGTCACTTCTGAGGGGCTGTCCGACCGCGGCAACCATCCCGTGTACCAACGCCCCCTTCGTCAATGGATGCTCCGCATCACGGACTACGCCGACAGGCTCATCGACGACCTCGACCTGGTCGACTGGCCTGCGTCCGTGGTCGCGATGCAACGAAACTGGATAGGCCGGTCGGAAGGCGCAAACATCGTCTTCGAGGTGGACGGGGACACCCCGCCGATCAGGGTCTTCACCACGAGGCCGGACACGGTGTTCGGCGCGACGTACATGGTGTTGGCGCCGGAGCATGATCTCGTCGACTCCCTCACAGCCCAGATGTGGCCCGATGGGACGAAGCCGGAGTGGACCCTCGGAATCGATTCTCCCGCGGACGCCGTCGCCGCGTATCGCCTCGCGACCTCCAGAAAGAGCGACCGCGACCGCCAGGTCGACGAGCGCGAGAAGACGGGCGTGTTCACCGGCACCTTCGCGATCAATCCGCTGAACGGTGAACGAATCCCGATCTTCATCGCGGACTACGTCCTCATGGGATACGGCACCGGTGCGATCATGGCCGTGCCGGGCCAGGACGAACGCGACTGGGAGTTTGCAGAGAAGTTCGACCTCCCCATCGTCAGGACGGTGATGCCGCCGCCTGACTTCGAAGGCAACGCATACCTCGGCGACGGCCCGGCGATCAATTCCGGATTCCTCGACGGACTCGAGGTCGAGGCTGCGAAGGCTCGCATCATCCAATGGCTCGAGGTCAATGGCCACGGCGAGGGGACGATCACGTACCGGCTCCGCGACTGGCTCTTCTCGCGACAGCGCTACTGGGGCGAACCGATCCCGATCCTCCACGGCCCGAATGGCGAGCTGCGCGGCGTTGACGAGGCGGAGCTTCCGCTGAGGCTGCCCGAAGTCGACGACTACCGGCCGGCATCGATGGACGATGAGGATGCCGACCCGATGCCTGCGCTCGCGAAGGCAGACGAGGACTGGCGCCTGGTCGAGATCGACGGAGTCACGTATACGCGCGAGCTCAACACGATGCCCCAATGGGCGGGTTCCTGCTGGTACTACCTGCGCTTCATCGACCCAGACAACGATGAGCGCATGGTCGGCAGGGAGGCCGAGGAATACTGGATGGCCAACGGCGGTGTCGACCTGTACGTGGGCGGCGTCGAGCACGGGGTCCTCCATCTCCTGTACGCGCGGTTCTGGCACAAGGTGCTGTACGACCTCGGCCATGTATCGACGCCCGAGCCGTTCGCGAGGCTCTTCAACCAGGGCTACATCCTTGCCGACGCCTTCACGGACGACCGGGGCGTCTACGTCGATGCCGCCGACGTCAAGCTGAACGACGGTGTGTACACCTACAACGACGAAGAGGTGACGCGGGTCTATGGGAAGATGGGCAAGTCCCTCAAGAACTCGGTGAACCCCGACGCGATCTTCGCCGAGTTCGGCGTGGACACGCTTCGCCTCTACGAGATGTTCATGGGGCCTCTCGACACGTCGAGGCCGTGGTCGACCAGGGATATCGTCGGCGTCCACCGCTTCCTGCATCGCCTGTGGCGCAACTTCATCGACGAGGATACCGGCGAGGTGCTCGTGTCCGACGAACCGTCCTCAGGGGAGCTCCAGGTCCTCCTCCACAAGACGATCGCGTCCGTGTCCGGTGATATGGAGCACCTGCACTTCAACACGGCGGTCGCTCGCCTGTTCGAGCTGAACAACGCCCTCGTCGCAGAAGACCGCGTGCCGGCAGACATCGCGGCTGTGTTCCCACGACTCCTCTCGCCGTTCGCGCCGCACATCTCCGAAGAGTTGTGGCACCGGATGGGCAAGGAGGGGAGTGTCGTCACCGCGCCCTGGCCGCATCACGACGAGGAGCTCGTCCGGGAGGAGATGGCGACGATGATCGTCCAGGTGAACGGAAAGGTCCGCGACCGGCTCGAGGTACCGATCGGGATCACGGAGACCGAGGCGGTCGCGCTCGCGCTCGCTTCGGAACGGGTGCTCGCACACACGGGTGGAGCGGATCCCCGGAAGGTGATCGCCCGTCTCCCGAACGTCGTCAGCCTCGTCGTGTGACGATCCCAGCTTCGGAGGCAGCCGCAGCGTCGGGCCTCGATTTCCATGAGCTTCCGACCGTCGGCGTCACGATCAGGGCGATGCCGGCGCCCGTGGCATCCATCGTCGGTCGCGGGGTCGATGCGATCACGCTTGGGCGAACCGTGATCGTGTCCCCCAGACGTTTCAGCTCCGTGGTAGGTGGTGAGGCTGCAGAACTTCTCGCACACGAGCTCGTTCATGTGCGTCAGTGGTCGGCGCTCGGCGTCTTCGGGTTCCTCCGCAGCTATGTCACCGACTATGTGCGCCTTCGGATACTGGGCCTCAGCCACTTCGCCGCGTACCGGCATATCGGGCTGGAGTGGGCGGCCTACGACGAGGCCCGACGTATCGTTCGCACACTTTGATGGAGTCATCAGCGCCACCACAGCCCCCCGACGGATACCTCCCCGTGGCGAGATGGCGACTGGGAGACTTCTTCCTGGCCTTCATCGCAGGACTCGCCGCGTCGATCGCCGTCACGGTTGTCGCGATGGTGCTTGGGTCCGATCCCTTCGACCCGATCCCGTTTGCCTTGATCTTCCTCGCTCAGGCGGCGGCAAGTTTCGCCGTGATCGTCGGTCGGTCCCGATCCCGTGGGTCCGGGTCGCTCGCGCTGGATACGGGACTCGTCTTGAGGGGGCGGGACTGGTGGGGCGTTTTCGCGGGGATGGGACTCCAGATCGCAATCGCGCTCGTGACGTTCCCCCTCATTGACGTTCTGTTCCCGGAGGGCCCGCCTGAGCAAGGGGTGTCGGAGATCACGAGCGGATCGGACACGTTGGTCGAGATGCTGCTCATCGTGGGGGCGGTCGTGGTCGTCGCACCGGTCCTCGAGGAGGTGCTGTTCAGAGGCCTTTTGCTGTCGTACCTCAGGAGACGGATGGGTCCATGGCCCTCGGTTCTGATTTCGGCAGGCGCGTTTGCGATGGTCCACCTCCTGGATCCGAACGCGATCGCTGTGGTTCCCGGGCTCTTCATCCTCGGCATCGTGCTGGCTTGGGTCGCGCTGAGGCGTGGTGAGCTTTCGATGTCGATCTTCATCCACAGCGGGATCAACCTGCTTGCGGCGATCAGCCTCCTGTTCGGCGACGAGATCCTGAGGTGGTCCGAGAGCCAGCTCGATCAAATCGAAGGACTGATACGGCTGTTGCCCCTCGGCTGACGGCCTAGTCGTCCGGCGGCGGGGGATCGATCCCGGGGATCTTCGTGTCAGTGGTGACCCCCGTGCTCAACGAACCCTCCGTCGTGCTGGTCGACGAGCCACCAGCGACCGTCGTCGTCGTTGAGCCATCTTCCGCGTTGGTCGTGGTCACGTTCACGGTCGTCGTGGTGACGACACCATCCGTCGTGGTGGTGTTGCTCTCGGAAGCCGTCGTCGACGATGTGGAGCCGTTCCCATTCCCTGCAATGGACGTCGTTGGTGCCGTGTCGGACGAATTCGGCTCAACAGGGCCGTCGTCCCGCACCATCGAGAGCGCCAGCACGACGATGATCACGATTCCGCCACCGACGAGCCCGATGATCAGCGGGAGGCGTTCGCGCAGATTCGACTCCATGGGGACAGGGTACAAATCAGGATCCGGCTTGGCCACAGATCTTGTTCCGTGGCCGTCATTGCGGTACTTGTATGGCGCGGTGGCGGTGCCCGCTCATGCATCGCGCCCCACCGAACCTCCAGATCACCGTGATCGGCATCGCTGTGATGTTGACGGTCGGTGGTGCTCTCTGGGTGTCGCGACCGACCGGCTCGGCCGCACCCGTCGCGATCGGCGCACCGTCGGATACGGCCTCCACCCAGCTGACGATCCATGTCACCGGCGCTGTCGGAAGGCCGGGGGTCGTCCACGTTCCCGAGGGGAGCCGTGTGGTCGATGCGATCGCGGCCGCGGGTGGCGCAACGGCAGACGCGGACTTCACAACCTTGAACCTCGCCGCGCTTGCCATCGACGCCTCGCACGTACACGTCCCCGCACAGGGAGAGGCCTCGAGCGATCTGGCGTCCGATGGCATCGACCTCAACACTGCCACGGCCTCCGAGCTCGAGACCCTTCCCGGCGTCGGGCCGGTTCTCGCTGCCCGGATCGTCGCGTTCAGGGAAGACCACGGCCCGTTCGCAACGGTCGAGGACCTCCTCGACGTACCCGGCATCGGGGAGGCCAAGCTCGCCCAGATGCGGGAGTCGATCTCACGCCCCTGATCGACGCGCCCGCACGCTGGTGCCTCGCAGCCGGCGGGTGCGTCGCGGCCGGTGTGCTCCTTCCGCCATTTTTCCTGCCCATCATTGCCGCGGCCGCGTTCGTCGCCTCACAGCGCGTCGGTGTGCGCGCCGCCATCACTCTTGGGCTGCTGGCGATGGTGGGGACTGCATCGGCGGCACTCAACGGCCCACCGCCGCTCGACGGCTTCGACGGCGTCGCCTCATCCACCCTGACGCTCGAAGTCAGGCTCCTTGGCGACCCTGTCGCGGCCTATGGGCATCTGGCCTCGGTCAGGGTGATCAGATCTGACGACCCCGCGGTGGCTGGTCGCGATCTGTTGGCTGGCCCACTCCCTCCCGACGCCCTCGCCGGTGACACCCTTGTCGCTCGAGGGGTCGTGAGAGCGGGGGTCCGGAGGCTGCGGGTAAGGACGTTCGGTGCCACGGCCCGGATCGGCGAAGTCATCGAACACCGACCGTCGACGAATCCGATGTTCGTTGTCGGAAACACGATTCGACGCCGCGTTGCAGATGCGTTCAACGGAGACACGGCAGCTTCGGGGCTGTTGCGAGGCTTCCTGATCGGCGACACGTCGGATGTCCCGCCGAAGCACGTGGAGGATCTCCGGAGGTCCGGACTCACGCACTTCGTGGCGGTATCGGGGTCGAACGTTGCGTTGTTCCTGGCCGCGTGGTGGCTCGTCACGCTCCCGATCTCGATCCACCCGCGCCTTCGCTCGCTCATCGGGCTCGTGGGCCTCGCAGTGTTCGTCGTGGTGACGAGGTGGGAGCCGAGCGTGGTGCGGGCTTCCGTCATGGCCGGAACGGTCCTCGTCGGTGGCCTGATCGGCATTCCAGTCGATCCGTGGATGGCGCTCGGAGTGTCCGTCGCAGGGATCCTCCTTGTCGCGCCCTCGCTCATCACGTCTGTCGGGTTCCTGCTGTCGGTGTTCGCCACGACTGGCGTGATGGTCGGTGTGGCAGCTGCTGACGGGCTCCGTCCGCGGTGGATCGCGATGCCGCTCGGAGCGACGCTTGGGGCGCAGGTCGCGGTCGCCCCGATCCTGCTGATCGTCTTTCGATCGATCCCCCTCCTCGCACCGATCGCCAACGTGTTCGCGGCGCCGGTGGTGGCGGTGACGACCGCCATCGGCCTGGGCGCCGTGGCGACGCCGATCCCGTTTCTCGGCTCTGTTGCAGAGCGAGGTGCCTCGATGGTCCTGTGGATCGCCGACCGCGCATCGGTAGGCCCTCAGCTGGGAGTGGTCGCCGTTCTGTTCGTGACGCTGCTCGCGGCAGTGCTCCTCTTCCGTCCGGTGCGCCCCGTCGCCGTGGCGGCGATCGTTGTGACGCTCATCGGCGCAGCGGCCAGGGCTCCACGATGGCCGACGGTTCCCACCGCAGTCGTTCTTGACATCGGACAGGGGGACTCGATCCTCCTGCAGGATCCGTCGGGCGCTGCGGTCCTCGTGGATGGTGGACCGTCGGGAACGGTGACGGACCGGGCGCTTCGTCGCCACGGCGTCTCCCACCTCGACATCGTTGTCATGACGCACGGTGACGCTGATCACGTGGGCGGCCTGATCGATGTGGTGCGGTCCAGGCGTGTGGGCGAGGTGTGGGTGCCCGAATACGCGGTGCTCGGACCCCTAGGTGAGGAACTCGTCGCGGTCGCAGCAGAAAGGGGAGTGCCCGTCGTGCGCGTGCACGAGGGAAAGGTCGTGGCCGTCGGATCGATCGTGATCCGGGTGCTGAGCCCGGGCCGCCGATTCCGATCGGACAACGACGGATGCATCGTGCTCACCGCGACGGCGCGGGCATCGCTGCTCCTGCCGTGCGACGCCGAGGCGATCGCCCAGCGCGAGCTTCCACCGATCCACGTGGACGCGATGGTCGTTCCGCACCACGGTTCGGCGACGACGGACCTCGAATGGCTCGAACGAACGCTTTCGCGGATCGCCGTGCTGTCGTACGGCGAGAACTCATACGGACATCCCAACCCCGCGGTACTGGAAGTTCTCGATACGGCGGACGTCAACCTGCATCAGACCTATCTCGAAGGCGACGTGGTGGTCCCGCTCGGTGCCGCGTCCGATTCACCGTCCTGAGCCAGCCAATGCCTTCTATGGTGGCCAGGGATGAGCGGATCGCAGTGGTTTGGAGTCGCCCTCGTGGCTCTCGGAGTGGCGCTCACGTCGATTCCTGTGATGGGCACGATCGAGGTCGTGAGAAATCGCCGCATGAACCCGGACCTCGTTCCGCGATCGCGGTACTTCATCGTCTGGATCGGGTGGGCGATCTGGGGTCTGCCTGAGTTCCTGTTCGGAGTACCTCTGCTCTTTCCAGGAGGAGCCGACTGGATGTCCGACGTCATCTGCACACTGTTGCCCAGCTTTCAAGCTTGCTAGCGCCCGAGCTTCCGGTGCCTTCATTGGCGGACGTGGCTCGTCACGGCTACTCGCTACATTGGCTCCATGGGTTGGCATGCCGTCACCGGGCCACGCGAAGCGGGACCATCCGAGCGCGAATCGATGATCGAGAAGGCGCTCGAGCTGCTCGCGGCCGACGGCGTTGAAGACCCGACTCGCATCGATGTCCCCGCCAAAGGAACCGGATCCACCGACGACGGTTCGAACCTGCGGGAAGCGGTGGCTGGGATCATCCCGGCGCTTCAGAGCGGTTCCCTGTTCGGGGGCGTTCCCGGAGTGGTGCTCGTCGACGCGCAGTCACTGCTGAAAGCAGAGGTCGACACGATTGTCGAACTCCTCGACGCCTCCGATCCAGACCACACAGCATTGGTGTTCGTCGCGTCGGGAGCACTTCCCGCAGCGCTCAAGAAGCGGATCGTCGGAGAGTCCGTGTCGATCAAGGCCATCACGCAGCGAGCCGCAGCGACGTGGCTCGCACAGGAAACGAAAGAGCGAGGCCTTCGCATCGGCCAGGAAGCGCGAACCGAGCTCATGCACCGCTTCGGTTCGGACACCTCGGCGATGAAGCGCGCGCTCGACCAATTGGCCGTCTCTGGGTCAACGATCACTGTCGAGGAAGTCAAGCAGTTCACCAACCGGCCTGACGAACCCACATGGTTCCTGACGGATGCGATCATGGCGGGGAACCAGGCCGAGGCCCTCCGGCGGCTTGCGGACTTCCTCCACCACCAGCACCCGCTCGTCCTGTTGGCGTATCTGGAGGGCGAGATCAGGAGACGATCCCTCGCGGCGGTGGCACCTGACTACGACACCTTTGCAGCCTGGGCCAAGGCCAACCCGAAGAGCTACGCCACGCAGAAAGTGTGGGACGCAAGGACGCGGGCGAACGGCGAGGCGCTGTCGAAATCGATCAAGGCCATCGCTCGCGCGGATCTCACGCTGAAGACACAGCCGGAGGCGACCCACAGGGTCACGTTGGAGCGGCTCACCGTTGCGATGAGCCGGTGGATGAGCCGCTAGGCGGAACGCACGTCCTTGACGGTATACGTGAACTCGCCCCCAGGCGCCTTGTAGGTGACGTCGTCGCCGGGCTTTGCACCCATCAGCGCCGCGCCGAGCGGGCTGTCCGGCGATGCGAGCAACATGCCAGCCATCTTGTTCTCAGCCGGGGCCACGAAGAAGTCCATCTCATCGCCGTCTGTATCGACCACGGTCACGACCGAGCCAACGGTGACCATCCCTGAGTCATCCGCCTGGATGATCTGCGCGTGGTCGATCGTGTGCTTGAGCTGGCGGATCCGGGCTTCCATCAGCCCCTGATCGTTCTTGGCGGTGTCGTACTCGGCGTTCTCGCTGAGGTCACCGTGGGCGCGCGCTTCGGCGATGCGGTCGACGATCTCGTCCCTACCCGTTGTGGTGAGGTACTCCAGCTCGTCCTTGAGCTTGTCGAGCGCGGCCGGCGTGAGCCACGTGCCTTGGTTGTCCGTCATCGTCGTTACGCGATCAGCGAACGGACCTGCGCGGTGAGGCGGGCCTTGCGGCGTGCCGCGGTGTTCTTGTGGATGACGCCCTTCGAGGCAGCCATGTCGATGCGCTTCTGGGCGACGGCGAGGAGTTCCTCGGCCTTTGCGGCATCACCTGACTCGGCGGCGCTGAGCGCCTGCTTGGCGCGGGTCTTGAGCTCGGAGCGCACCGCGCGGTTGCGCGCGTTCTGCCGCTCGTTCTGCCGATTCCGCTTGATCTGGGACTTGATGTTTGCCATACGAGAAGAAACCTCACGAGGTGGGTGGGAATGACGGCAGGATAGCAACCGAGCGGCGCAACGGTGCATGAAGAACGCACATCGACGTCCGCGATCGGCGAACCCCCTCCCGGGGTCCCATCGGGTTCGTAGACTTGGCATTCGTGGAAACAACTCGATACGCCAGGAGCGGCGACGTCAACATCGCCTATCAGGTGGTCGGGGACGGCCCACGCGACCTGGTGTATGTCCCCGGGTGGATCTCCAACATCGAGGTGATGTGGGAGGACCCGTCGATGGCAGGCTTCCTTCGGCGGCTCGCTTCGTTCTCACGCTTGATCCTGTTCGACAAACGCGGCACGGGCATGTCCGATCGCGTGTCCCTCGAAGAGATGCCGTCGCTCGAGGAGCGCATGGACGACGTCAGGGCCGTGATGGACGCGGTGGGGTCGGAGAGCGCGACACTTCTCGGGCACTCCGAGGGCGGCAACATGTGCATCCTCTTTGCGTCGACCTATCCGCAGCGGACCGAGGGCCTGATCCTTGCGAGTTCCTGGGCGAAACGCATCAGGTCTGACGACTACCCATGGGCGCCGACCGCTGAGGAGCGTGCCAAGGAAGTCGTGGAGACCGAGCGCACGTTCGGCGACCCGGACGCCCTCCCGAGCTGGTCGGCCCCGAGCCGCCTGAAAGACAAGCAATACCGGCACTGGCTCGCCAGGTACTTCCGCTTGGGGGCCAGCCCAAAGGCGGCGTCGCACCTCCTCGAGATGAACACGGGGATCGATACAACGGACATCCTCGAGACGATCCGGGTGCCGACGCTGTGCCTGTACAAGACCGATGATGCCGACGTCCACATCGAAGAGGGTCGATGGATCGCTTCCCGGATACCCGGCGCGAAGTTCGTCGAGATCCCGGGCTCCGACCACCTGCTCAACGGAGAAGGCGCCGAACAGATCCTCGACGAGATCGAGGAGTTCGTCACGGGCTACCGGATCGGTGAACGGTCTGAACGGGCACTGGCCACCGTGTTGTTCGTGGACATCGTCGGATCGACGGAGCTTGCGTCGGAACTCGGCGATCAGGATTGGCGCGAGCTCTTGGAGCGCCACCGCGCCGTCGTGGAGGGCGAGATCACGAAATTCCGGGGCCGCGTCGTCGGATGGGAGGGCGATGGACTGCTCGCGACGTTCGACGGCCCAGCGAGGGCCATCAAGGCCGCCTCCGCGCTGATCGAAGCTGTCGCGGCGCTTGGCATCTCCGTGCGGGCGGGACTCCACACAGGCGAAGTCGAAATGGTCGGTGACGACATCGCCGGCCTCGCCGTCCACATCGGCGCGCGCGTCGCGGGGCTCGCAGGGCCAGGCGAAGTGCTCGTCTCCCGAACCGTGCGTGATCTCGTGGCTGGGTCGGGGATCCAGTTCGAGGACCGCGGGCACCATGAGCTCAGGGGCGTTCCCGACACGTGGCAGGTGTACGCGGCGCTGTGACGCACGCCACCGGACCCGACCTCGTAATCTTCGGCCAGGAGGTCGACGACCCGCCGTTTCCTGCCTTTGCGGCAGGAGAGCCTTCGGGAAGACATCGCATGGATCAAGCGCGCATTCGAAACTTCAGCATCATCGCCCACATCGACCACGGAAAGTCGACGCTGGCCGATCGCCTGCTCGAGCGAACCGGGGCGATTTCCGAGCGCGACATGCGAGCTCAGCTCCTCGACGAGATGGACCTCGAACGAGAGCGCGGCATCACCATCAAAGCGAACGCAGTGCGCATCGACTACCGATCGGCCGACGGTGCCGTCTACGAGCTCAACCTCATCGACACCCCTGGCCACGTCGACTTCTCATACGAAGTGTCACGAAGCCTCGAGGCGTGCGAGGGCGCACTCCTCCTGGTCGACGCGTCACAGGGCATCGAGGCGCAAACGCTCGCGAACGCGTACATGGCGATCGAGAGCGGGCTCGAGGTCATCCCTGTGATCAACAAGATCGACCTGCCTGCCGCAGACCCGGAGCGCGTCGCGTTGGAGATCACTTCCGTCATCGGCGGCGACCCGGACGAGGTCCTCAGGGTTTCGGCGAAGTCAGGCGCTGGGATCGATGAGCTCCTCGAGGCGATCGTGCACCGATTGCCGGCGCCGAGCGGCGACCCGGGTGGGACGCTGCGGGCGCTCGTCTTCGACTCCTATTACGACACGTACCGCGGCGTCGTCGCGCTGATCCGCGTTGTTGACGGATCCGTGAGCACCGGCACGCGAATCCGTCTGATGGCGACCGGTGCAGATCTCGTGGTCGACGAGGTCGGGGTGCGTCGACCCGCGATCGAACCGACGGGGAACCTCTCCGCGGGATCAGCCGGGTACTTGATGACGGGTGTCAAGGAGATCGATCTCATCCGCGTTGGCGACACCGTCACGACCACCGATCACCCATCGGACACTGCGCTCGCCGGATATGCCGAGCCGAAGCCGATGGTGTTCTCAGGGCTGTTCCCGACGGACGGCGACGACTTTGAACGGCTGCGCGAAGCCCTCGACAAGTTGCGCCTGAACGACTCGTCGCTCGTGTACCAGGCCGAGACGAGCAGGGCGCTCGGATTCGGGTTCCGCGCAGGGTTCCTCGGCCTCCTTCACATGGAGATCGTCAGGGAGAGACTCGAGCGGGAGTACGACCTCGATCTGGTCGCCACCGCACCGTCCGTCCAGTACGTCGCCAACACCGCGGATGGCGGCAGGAAGGTCATCCAGAGCCCACAGGACCTGCCGGATGCCGGCTCGCTCCTCAGCGTCGAAGAGCCATACGTGAAGGTGATGATCATCACGCCGTCGGAATACATCGGGACCGTGATGGAGCTCGTCCAGGGCAAGCGCGGGGAGATGGGCGAGATGACATATCTGTCACCCGAACGCGTCGAGCTGCACTACCGGATGCCCCTCGCAGAGATCGTGTTCGACTTCTTCGATCAGCTGAAGTCGCGTACGCGTGGATACGCATCACTCGACTACGAACCAGACGACTACCGGGCGTCTGACCTCGTGCGCGTCGACATCCTGCTCAACAGCCAGCCCGTGGACGCATTCTCGACCATCGTGCACAAGGACAAGGCGTACGTGTACGGGCGTGCGATGGTCACGAAGCTGCGGGAGCTGATACCGCGCCAGCTCTTCGACGTCCCGATCCAGGCGGCCATCGGATCCCGCATCATTTCGCGTGAGACCGTCAAGGCGCGGCGCAAGGATGTGACCGCCAAGTGCTATGGCGGCGACATCACGCGCAAGCGCAAGCTCCTCGAGCGCCAGAAAGAGGGCAAGAAGCGCATGAAGATGGTCGGAAGCGTCGAGGTGCCCCAGGATGCGTTCGTGGCGGCGCTGCGGATCTCCGAAGAGTGACCGTCGCGCCAGACGATCCGGGACTCGCCGACGAGGCGCACGACTGGAAGTCGGCCTACATCCATGTGCCGTTCTGTCGCCGACGTTGCCCGTACTGCGACTTTGCGATCGTGGACGAGTCCGCCACCTCCGTCGACCACCGACGCTACATCGACGCGGTCCTCGCCGAGATCGAGATGGAGGACGGGATAGGCCCTCTCGACGCGATCAACTTCGGTGGCGGAACGCCTTCTCGTCTCGCTACTGCGATGATCGGCGACGTCGTGGACTCCCTCGCCCAACGATTCGGTCGTGCAAAGGACGCCGAGATCAGCATCGAGGTCAACCCCGAGGATTGGTCCAACGAGTACGGGGCAGAGCTCGTGGCGCACGGCGTGACGAGAGTGTCGATCGGCGCCCAATCATTCGACGGCGAGATCCTCGGCGTGCTCGGTCGCCTCCACGGGCCACCCGAGATTGAGCGGTGCGTCGAGTCGGCGAGAGACGTTGGCGTTCGTTCCGTCGGCATCGACCTCATCTTCGGGCATGCCGACGAGTCGGACCACTCGTGGACGCGATCGATCGATCGCGCCTTCGCGCTCGAACCAGACCATGTCAGCACATACGCGTTGACGGTCGAGCGCGGAACGGCGCTTGCCGCATCCATTGAGGCGGGAGCGCAAGCACCAGACCCCGACACGCAGGCCGACCGGTATCAGGCATTTCTCGACACGGCCGCACCGCGCGGGCTGGCTCGATACGAGGTCTCGAACCACGCCAAATCTGGGCACGCATGCCGCTACAACCTCGCAACGTGGGCACATGCCGAGTACCTCGGCTTCGGATTGGCCGCCCACGACCACCGGTGGGGGACCCGCGCCCGCAATCACCGTCGCCTCGATCGGTACCTCGAAGCGGTCGAGGCAGGAACACGGCCCCGCATCGCCACCGAGACCCTCTCAGCCAGCGAGCAGGAGCGGGATCGACTGATGCTCGGGCTCAGGCTCGCAGCTGGAACGCCCATCACATCGGTTGCAGCGACCTTCCTTGCATCCGATGGTGGAGCACGGATGGCGGAGCACGGCCTGGTTTGGGAACGCGATGGCCGAATCGGGGTCACGAACCTCTTCCTCGCGGATGCCGTCGCCAGGGAGGCGTTAGCAGTCGCCTAGGTCGATTGCTACCTTTCCCAAATGCTCGACGACCGCATGTCCAGGGTCCTCAAGGCAGTCACCGAGGAGTACATCCGCACCGGCGAGCCCGTCAGCTCGGCCGCAGTTCTCAAGCGGAGCGGCCTCGACGTGTCCTCAGCGACGATTCGAAACGACCTCGCGAAGCTCGAGTCGTACGGCTTCGTCGCTCAACCGCACACGTCTGCCGGCCGCATCCCGACCGATCAGGGGTATCGCTTCTACGTCGACCACCTCGCACCGGCAAGGCTCAGGGAGACGACAAAGGCGAAGATCGACACCTTCTTCCAGGAGATCCACCGACAGATCTCAGAGGTACTTCGCGACACATCGTCGTTCGTCACGGAACTGACCGCCTATCCGTCGGTGGTGGTCGGGCCGACGGGGAGCGAGGATGTCGTCAAGGACGTCCGCCTCGTCCCGCTCGGCGGTTCAATCGTGCTGGCTGTGGCCATATCGCAGAGCGGGGCCGTGCACCAGGAGTTCGTCGACGTGGGTACCGCGGTCGAACGTGCAGACCTGGACACCGCCGAGCGGGTGCTCGCGGCAGCGTTCGGCGGAAAGACGCTGGATGCCGCGGAGAAGGTCACTCTCAAGGGAGCGGATCTTCCATCTGCGGTCAGAAGGGTGATCTCCCCGGTGTCTGACCGGCTCGCGGCACGCGGCTCCGGCCGTGAGGTGTTCGTGAGCGGCACGAGCCACATGGCAGAACTCTGGAACGACCTCGCGATGGTGCAGAGCCTGCTGGCGCTCCTCGACGAGGAGGCGGCGCTGATCGATCTGATGACCGACGACGTTCGTGACACGCACGTCCGCTTCGGATCCGACCTAGGCAAGGGGAACGATCTCGCGGTCGTGACCACGACCTACCAGACATCGTCAGGTGCGACGGGTCGAGTCGGGGTGATAGGTCCGATGCGCATGAACTACCCCCGAACGATTCGCGTCGTCGAAGAGGTCAAGGAAGGCCTCGAGGACGCCTTCGGGGTCGACGAATGAAGGACTACTACAACACCCTCGGCGTCGCGCGCGATGCGTCCCAGGAGGAAATCAAGAAGGCCTTTCGGGCGCTAGCCCGCGAGACGCATCCCGATGCAAACCCGGACGATCCAGACGCCGAGCACCGATTCCGGGAGATCGCGGAGGCGTACGAGGTGCTCTCGGATCCCGAGAAGAAGGCCCGCTACGACCGCGGTGAGACGTTCGGCGGACAGGACCTCTTCAGCCAGTTCGGCGGGCTCGAGGACATCCTCCAACAGTTCTTCGGCGGTGCCTTTGGCGGGTTCGGCGGCTTTGGTGGCTTCGGCGGCCGGGCACGCGGCCCCGAACGCGGTCGCGATGTCGCGGTGCGAATCGACCTCGACCTCGTCGACGCGGCATTCGGCGTCGAACGGGAGGTCGCCTTTGCGAGCCAGGTGACGTGCTCGACATGCGACGGCATCGGGGCTGCGGAGGGCCACGATCCCGTCACCTGCAGCCGGTGCAACGGCCAGGGCAGGGTCCAGGTCGCCCGCCAGACGATGCTCGGCACGATGATGACCGTGTCGGAGTGCCCTGAATGCTCGGGAACCGGCAAGCGGATCGACCATCCATGTCCTGAATGCCAGGGAGAGGGAAGGCGGGCCGGGGAGCGGACCCTCACGGTCGAGGTCCCGCCGGGCGTCGAGAACGGAACGAGGCTTCGCCTCAGCGGAAAGGGCGGCGCCGGACAGCGGTTGGCGCCGGCCGGCGACGTCTACGTCGACATCCGTGTGAAGGAGGATGCCAGGTATCAGCGCGTCGGTGACGACCTCCACCACAGGGTGCAGATCGGTTTCACCGAAGCCGCATTCGGGACGGACATCGACATCCCCCTCCTCGATGGAGAGACCGAGACACTCGAGATCCCGGCGGGAACGCAGCCCGAGACCGTCTATCGCCTCGGCAAGAAGGGTGTGCCCCACCTGCAGCGTCGCGGGCGGGGAGACCTGCTCGTCCACATCGAGGTCGCCGTGCCGACGGATCTCGACGAGGACGAAGAGGAAGCGCTCCGCGCGTACGCAGAGCTGCGCGGAGAGAGACCATCGTCGAAGCGTCGCGGGCTCTTCAGGAGATGAGGCACCGCCCCCACGTCTTCGTTCCCGGGGACTGGACGGATCACCTCATCACAGTCGGCCCAGCGACGGAGCTGCACCTGCGTCGGTCCCTCAGGCTGCAGGCAGGCGCATCGGTCTCGTACACCGACGGCGATGGGCGAACCGGTGAGGGTGTCTGGACCGGGGCGGCGATCGAGCGAGGTGCCGAGACGCTCGTGCCGGCGTCCAAGCCCGCTGTGACTATCGCGGTGGCGCCGCCCACCTCGAAGGATCGGCAGAGGTTCATCGTCGAAAAGCTCCAGGAACTCGGGGTTGCCGAGCTGC
>QJWC01000069.1 GCA_003235475.1 Acidimicrobiia bacterium
GTCCCCCCTCAAGGGGGGACGTGAGATCGGATCGTCGCCCTTTCCAGGGGGACGGGCGAGTACAGCGAGCCAGGGGGATCGCGAGTTTGGCGGAGAGGGAGAGATTTGAACCCAGAAGTCCCTACCCAAACGAACCGCGAGCTTTCGGATCACCCATGTCGAGAGTCGCTCGCGGAACGACGACGCGAATCGATTCTTCACGCGGTCGCTGTGTGGGTCTCGAGGGGAACCCAGTTTGGCGGAGAGGGAGGGATTTGAACCCTCGAGGGAGCTATAAACCCCCTACTCGCTTAGCAGGCGAGCGCCTTCGGCCACTCGGCCACCTCTCCAGAAGGCAGCAGGATATCAGGGACCTCTACTCCCCGACTCTCTGCCATTGGTCGAGGTTCCAGGTCACACCCACAATCGAGCCGTTGTTCTGGACACCGGTCACGATGTCCGGTCGATACACCACCCACGACGTTCTCCGGAACAGCGGGATCATCGGAATCACATCGGCAAGGATCGACTCTGCCTCGGCAACAAGCGCATCGAACTGCTCCGGGTCAGCCGTCGTCTTCGCCTCTGCAACGATCTCCGAGAAACGTTCCGCACCTTCGCCACCGAGGACGGCCCAACCACCGAGGTCGTCTTGGCCCGCGGGGTCGAAGAGGTCGAGGAGACCCAACTGATTGGCTCGGCTCCCATCCGAGACCCATGCCCACAATCCCAGATCGAACGCATGATTCGACAGCGTCTCCCCGAAGAACAGGACGGAATCGAGATAGATCGGCTCATACCCAACACCGAACGCACCGAATTGTGCTTCGAGCGCATCGCCGATCGCAGGCCTTTCGTCGGCGTTGCCTGTCGTCGACAGGCGAGCCTGGGGATCGTCAATGCCGAGCCCGTCGATCAACGCCTTGGCCGCAGACGCTCCCCCAGTGATCCCGTCCCATGGGTTCTCGCCTACCCCGGCGAAGATGCCCCTCGTGTCGACCACCCAAGGCACCGACGTCTCATCGATCAGCGCCGCGCGGTCGATTCCGGTCGCGATGGCTCTGCGATAGTCCAACTCGTCGTTCAACGAAACCTCGTTCACGGCGACGCGGCCGTCGTCGAACTGGAACGTGAGCGTCTCTACGAAACCACTCACAGCGACGTCGACCTCGACCGAGTCCATCGCGCGAATACCTTGCATCGTTTCCGGAACGGGCACCATCATGGCGATGTCCGCAACCCCGTCGACGAAGTCGTCATACGACGTCGGCGTACCACTGTCGTCCTGTCCAATGCGCATCGTCACTGCGTCGAGGTACGGCAGCAGCCGTCCCGTTTCGTCTGCCTTCCAGTACCGGTCGTTCCGCACGAACCGGACCGCGGACGGCGGATCGAACGAGTCGACGATGAACGGACCGCCCGACGGCCAGTCGGAACCGTCCGTCCCATTCACGAGATCCACGCCCGCCAGTGCATGCGAGGGAAGCACGATCCAGAGGGCGTCCTCGAACGCGAGATTGGGCTCCTCGAAGGTCACGTATGCGAGCCGCTCGACCGCGTCGGCCCCGACCACCGTGGCCATGATCGGATCGACGGCGAAGTTGCCCTGCTGGGCCATCTCCTTCATCGCCTCAGCCGTGAACGCGATGTCCTCCCCCGTCATCGGGGTTCCATCACTCCACGTCGCCCCCGGTCGGATCTCGTAGCGGACGGTCATCGTGCCGTCGGCATTCACCTCGATCGTGTTGCCGCGACTCGGTAACACCGTCACCACTCCCGGAATCCGCGCCCATGTCTCGGGGTCGATCGTGTACACCATCGCCCAGATCGCGTTTCCGGCGACCCTCGTCGAAGGGGCACTCGGTGCGAACGGATTCAACGTCTCGATGCCGGTAGTGACCCCCAGTGTCACCTCGCCCCCGAACCCGTCCGGGGCTTGTGTCGTCGTCGTGGCAACGGTGATCGTCGATGAACTCGATGACGTGGACGAGCTCGTATCGCCGGACGAGGGCGTGCACGCGGATACGAACAGCGCAAGCGGAACCAGGACGGACAGGAAGCGACGCATCACGGTGAAGATACCGACCCTCGACGCCCCTACAAGAACCTTGCTGGAAGGAGTTCCGACATCTCGACGGCACGCTGCTCGTCGATCGAGCGATGCGCCGCGACGCCGATCGCGACCGATACGAGCCCTTCACGCAATGTCACGCCCGGCGGACGACCTTCTTCGATCGCCCCTAGGAAGTCCATGTGCTCCAGATACGAGGACCCCTCGTGGAGCCCGTGGTACGCAACCCGTTCGTCCTCGATCGCCACCTCCTCGTACGGCCTCCCATCGCGCATGGAGCGCCGAACGAACGACTCCGGGACGAAGGCCTCGACCTTGCCGATCTCCCCAACCACCGAAAGCTCCTGTTCGTTGCGGGATCCCTCGGCGAACATGCACAGGTCGAGCATCGCCCTGGCGCCTGTGTCGTACTCGACGATCACGAACGCGTTGTCGATGATGTCCGGCACCCTGCCGTTGTACTCCTCGTCGAGGTGGTTCACGTCCTGCGCCCCTGACGCCTGCACCCGCACAGGTACCGCCCCGGTGATGAGGTTCATCAGATCGAAGAAGTGGCAGCACTTCTCGACGAGTGTGCCGCCGGTGTTCTCGGTGAAGCGGTTCCAGTTGTCCACCTTCACGAGAAACGGGAATCGGTGCTCCCTGATCGCGACCATGCGAGGCGACCCGACACGACCAGCACGCACATCCTGGATCAGCTGTGCAATCGCCGGCTTGTACCGATACTCGAGGCCCATCCACGCCACACCCGTGTAGCCGTCGACGCGATCGGTGAGATCGATCGCGTCCTCGACCGTCGTACAGAGCGGCTTTTCCGTGAGGAAGTGCACGCCGGAGTCGATGACGTCCGACAGCACTTCGTGATGCGTGAAGTTCGGACTCGCGACGACGACCGCATCGACGAGACCCGAGTCGAGGAGATCCCTGTGGTCGACGAATACTGCGTCGGGGTCGAGGCCCGCAGCAGTCCTCCCGAACCCGCGCGGTCCCTCGTTGGGATCCGAGATGGCGGTCACCTCTGCGCCTTCCAGCGCGTTGATGTTCTCGATGTGCTCGATCCCCATCATTCCGGTGCCGATCACGCCGTATCTCACCGTCATCCGCTCACACCTCCACGATGGAAAGCCCGAGCTGGACCGCGAGCGCGGTGAGCTCGTCCCTGAAATCGCCGTAGACGATCCCGTAATGATGCTCCAGACCCTCCGACATCACCACTCGAAGCACCTCGTTGGCAGAGCGGTCGAAGCGGATGACGCCTGCGGTCCCGGAAAATGCGAGGGGTTCGTCCAGCATCTCGCCTCCTCCGATCACGAGCCGATGCTGGCCCTTCGACTGACTGAACCGAGCGATCGTCACCCGTCCCGGCTTCAGCGCGAACTCGCTGAGCAAGGGCATCTTCCGATTCGAGTGGATCGTCGCCCGGGGTTCAGTATCGATGCCAGCCATCTCGAACGGTGCGAGCCCGCAATGCCACATGACACCGGTGTCACTCGCCTCGTCGAGATCGACGAGGTCGGCTACGAACGAGGGTGAGCCTGCCAGCCACTGCAGGACCAACCCAGTGATGTTCCCGTAGACATCTGCCTCGCACGATCCAGGCGTGTGCTGATCGTTGAGCAGGGACATCGGCGTGCACGCCGCGCCACCGAACTCGGTGAACGTCTCCGGCCAACACCGGGTCGCGACGCCGGACCATCCTCGCTCGGCGATGAGGGACCGCAACCCCACGTTCATACGGAGGCTCCTGTCGAGCGCGCCCTGGTCGACGCCGTCGAGGCCGGACAGATTCTCAGCAGCCGTCCGACGGACCGCGGCGACCTCGGCCGACGTGGCAGCGGTCGACCGGGAGAAGAGCTCCGGAAGCGGCACCTCATCGACCGTGACGCCGAGGACCTCAGCGAGTACGTCAGCCTCGTAGGCGCACGGCTCGAAACCGTCGGGGCCGTCGCCGACCCGCCCGATCACGGTTTCGGACAGACGCCGTGCGACCTCCCGTGCCTTCTCCATCGCTCGTGACGAGACGCTCACCTCGTGAACCTCGGCATTCGACAGGGTCGGGGCAAGCGCGCGGGTGAGCTCGGCCGGGAGCCCGCTCATGTCGGGCGCTCCCAGGATCCATCCGTACTGGCGGCCTTTCTTCGTCAGCGTGAAGGCCGCGAGGTTGATGCCGCAGAACGAGTTGAGCCTGAGCCGACCGCCGGTGCGCGCCTCGGGAAAGGCCCACAGGATGGCGGGCGCCGGTCCCCGGGTGGCCGCGACGGCGAGCGACGAATCGGCGAACGATGCCTGGAGGACCACGAGCGCTTCGATCCCCTCGGCCTCGAGCGCGTCGGACCTGTCAGCCACCGTCCCGACGTCCATCGCGAGATCCGCGGTGCCGACGATCTCGTGCTCGGTCGACCGGAGGTTCGCGAGCGCCGCGGCCGCCGTCTCCTGTGCGAACGGCACATCGAACGTGGGCCGTGCGATGGCAATGACTCCGAGTCTCATCGCGTGGATTCCAGCAAGGCATCGACCTCTTCAGCGGTCGGGAACCGGCGCGTGCCCGTGGGTCTGCTGCACGCGATCGCCGCGGCTGCCGACGCGCGACGAGCCGCAACGGTCGCGGACAAGCCATCGGCGACACCGAGTGCATACGAGCCGTGGAAGATGTCGCCTGCCCCGAGCGTGTCGACCACGTCGACGGGGAACGAAGGAACCTCGATCACCTTCCCGTCTTCTGAAACAAGCGCTCCCCCAGCCCCGAGCGTCACGGCCACCACGGCTGGCGTCTGATCGGCAACGGCAGCAAGACCCTCGCGCGCATCCGCGGTTCGGGTGAATGCCTCGAGC
>QJWC01000010.1 GCA_003235475.1 Acidimicrobiia bacterium
CCACGTCGGCGTCGATGTAGACACGGTTCGGATCGAGCATCCACACACCGTTGTCCATGAGCTGGCGGTTGATGCGTCCACGCAACGCGGCCGACGCCGCCGCAAGCTGGCCGTGCGTGTTGACGCCGTTCCCCTCTTCGGAGTCGGCGACGACCGCTCGAATGGTCGCCCCGTCCCCTGCGAGGAGGGCGATCACATCGGTGAGGTACTGCTCGCCCTGCGCGTTGTCGGTGCCGACGCGGGAAAGGGCACCCTCGAGCGCCATCCTGTCGAACACGTACACCGAAGTGTTGACCTCGGTGATGGACCGCTGTTCCTCGGTAGCGTCGACCTCCTCGACGATCGCAGTCACAGCGTCGCCGTCGCGCACCATCCTGCCGTAACCGGTGGGATCGTCGAGGTTCACCGACAGGACGGTCGCTGCCGCGCCATCGCGAGCATGCGCCGACATCAGCGCCGCGAGCGTGGATGATCGCAACAGGGGCATGTCACCGGGGAGGACGAGCACGGTGTCGATGGAGCCGGGAAGCCCCGACAAACCGATCGAAGTGGCGTGCCCGGTGCCGTTCTGGGGCTCCTGCACCACCGCCGTGACGCCGTCGGGGCACGCGGCTGCCACGTCCTCGGCCTGGTGCCCGACCACCACTGAAACGGCCTCGATGCCGAGGTCCGCGACATTCGCGAGCGCCCATCCGAGAAGGGTCCGGCCCGCTGCCTCGTGGAGCACCTTGGCTCGATCCGAGTACATGCGAGTGCCCTTGCCAGCAGCAAGGATGACGGCACCGGTCCCGAGCGGATGTTCGTCGGTCATCGCTGGGGGGACAGGGCTCGAACCCGTTCTGGATGGACCAAAACCATCTGTGCTACCAATTACACCACCCCCCAATCGCGGTCGTGCGGGTCGGAAGTGTAGGGGCGAGACCCCTTCTCCACCCATGAGCGGTCAGCTCAGTCATCGATCCGTCTCCACCCCACCGGCGAGGGTACGCACGCGGCCGCGAGCCGTGCAGGGATGGTGATCGCGGCGACCGCGCTCTCGGCCTCGTCCGTGTTCGGAAAGAAGGCGAACAACGCAGACCCCGACCCGGTCATGGCAACCGACGTGCCCCACACGCCCGACAGCTCGTCGCACCACTCCCCGACCCTCGGATCGATCGACACCGCGGCGGGAAACAGGTCGTTGCGCATCGGGAGGCCGCCCCGGAGTTGGGGTGGCAGCGCGGCGTCAGGGATCGAGGGGCCCTCCGGGGAGTCGAGCCTGTCCCACTCCTTGAACACCGCTGGCGTGGCGAGCGAAACCGGAGGGACCACCACGGCGAGCGCGAACCCGTCGAGGGGCTCCATGTCGACGAGTCGCTCTCCTCGGCCCTCGACCATCTTCGTGCCCCCGACGTAGGCGAACGGCACATCGGCGCCGAGGTCCTCAGCGATCGTCATGACCATTTCATCGGCCAGGCCGAATCGGGCTGCCGCGAGACCCAGTGCCGCTGCTGCGTCCGCGGAGCCCCCTCCGAGGCCGGCTCCCGGCGGAATCCGTTTCTCGATGGCGATCCTGGAAGGCTGCGTGACGCGCACCGTGCCGCGGACGGCGTCAAAGGCCTTCCAAGCAAGGTTGGTCTCATCTGCTGGAGCCTCGTCGTTCGAGACTTCGACGCCGTCCTCGTTCGAGGCGAGGATGGCGACCTCGTCAGCGATGGTCACCGACTGGAAGATGCCGCGGATCGGGTGATACCCGTCTGCAGAACTCGGATAGACCGCGAGCGCGAAGTTCACTTTCGCGAAGGCTTCGGCTCTCATCCGGCCTCCAGGGATGCGGCAAGGTCAACGTACTGCACCGGGGAGACCTGCTCGGCCCTTGTCGTCGGGTCGACGCCTGCGGCCTCGATCCACTCCGCGGTTTCGGCGAGGTCCCTCAGCGAGCTCCGGATCATCTTGCGTCGCTGATTGAACGCGGTCTTCGCGATCCGAACCGCGGCAGCGGCGTGCGGGCTGGGTTCCATTCGATCGAGAACCACCACGGCCGAGTCCACGTTCGGTTGCGGCTCGAAGACAGTCGGGGACACCGTGAACGCGAGATGTCCGGTGGCATGAAGCCCTGCGATGACGCTCGGAACGCCGTACGTGCGGGAGCCGGGTGCCGCGAGGAGCCTGTCGCCGACCTCGCGTTGCACCAGCACAACGAAACGGTCGATGCGGGGCGCCTCCTGAAGGGCGGTGAGGAGAATCGGTGTGCCCACGTTGTACGGAAGGTTCGCCACCATCGCCCAGGTGCCATTCACGAGGGAGGCCTGCAAATCGACCGTCGTCGCATCGTCGATGCGCACCTCGACGTTGTCCGTTCCGGCAAGCGTGTCTGCAAGGGCGGCCTCGAGGGAGGCATCGACCTCGTAGGCCACGACCGAACGCGCGATGTCGGCGAGCGGGCGAGTGAGCGCTCCTGTCCCTGCACCGATCTCGACGACGTTCCGGCCTTCGACCTCAGCCACCTCGACGATGCGAGCGACCGTGTTCGGATCGATGAGGAAGTTCTGGCCGAGGTCCTTGTTGGCCCTGTGGCCCATCGACCGGAGTTGCTCCTTCACGGTCTCGGGACGGCTCAGGTCGTCATCCACGCGGTCCCCCGAACACCCGCACTGCGTTGTCGGTCGTCGCCCTGGCGGCGTCATCGACCTCGACCCCCCACACCTCGGCGAGCGCCGCGCCCGTCAACCCCACGTTGGCTGGCTCGTTTCTCTGGGATCGGATCGGTTCCGGGGTGAGGTACGGCGCATCGGTTTCCACGAGGGCACGATCCATCGGCACTTCCGATGCGGCCAATCGAAGGGTCTCCCCCGTTGCATAGGTCAGCGGCCCGGCGAACGAGAACATCACGCCGAGGTCGCGGAACCGCTTGGTCCACTTCCGCCCTCCCGTCCAGCAATGCAACACGGCACGCTCGCCGAGGTCGGCGGCCCCGACCATCTCGTACACATCCGCGAACGCGTCGCGGCAGTGGATCACGATCGGCTTGCCGAGATCCTTCGCCAACACCAGATGGGCGCGGAAGGCGTCGACCTGGTGGTCGCGGGGCGCAAGGTTCCGGTAGAAGTCGAGGCCACACTCCCCCACGGCGTCAGCTTCGCGTGCAAGGTCCACGATCGCTTCCTCCTCGTCCGGCCAGCGGGACGCGTCGTGGGGATGGAGCCCAGCCGACCAGAGCACTCGATCCGGATGCTCTGATGCGATTTCCTGCGAGCGACGGCTCGAAACCGCATCGACGCCGGGGCACAGGAGCCATTTCACGCCTTTCGCCGCGGCCCGATCCAGGACGACACGCGGGGATTCGTCGATGCCGAAGAGGTGGCCGTGCGAGTCGACCCACTCACGCAACGCCATCGGTCACTCCTCGTCGAGTTCGACCTTGGCGAAAAGCGGGCCGAGGTCGTCGATGAGTCGACCAGCGGCCAACGAGGGAGCCTCCCACTTCGGTCCCCGGTCGTCGGACTCCACGCCAAGCGCTCGCAGGACCGCAAGGGACGATCCCGGCAGGAAGGGGGACAACGCGACCGCGATCGTCGCGATCGCACCGAGCGAGACCGCAAGGGTCGTTGCCGTTCGCTCGGGGTCGGACTTCGCCGTCTTCCATGGCTCCCGATCGTTCAGGTAGACGTTCGCCTCCTGTGCCCCCTGCATGGCCCGGCTCAGCGCCGCGCGCAGCTTGACGTCCCGCAGATGTGACTCGACGTCGGACAAGGTTGTCTGCGCTGCAGCCACGGCGGTCCGGTCCCGATCGTCGAGGTCACCCGTCGCGGGGATCGCGCCGTCGAAGTAGCGACCCGTCATCGAGAAGACACGGTTCACGAGGTTGCCCCAGGCGGCGACCAGCTCGTCGTTGATGCGGCGGACGATGTCGTCGTCGTCCATGTCCGCGTCGTTCGATTCGGGGAGGCTCCTCGCAAGCGCGTACCGGAGCGCATCCGTCTCGAAGCGGTCGAGGTACCAGCTGAGCGGACGGCCGACGCCCTGCGACTTCGAGGCCTTGCGCCCGCCGAACGTCACGTAGTTGTTCGCGGGGACGTCTGTCGGAAGGTTGAGCCCGCCGTGGCCCATGAGGAGCGCGGGCCAGTAGATCGAGTGGAACGGGATGTTGTCCTTGCCGACGAAGTAGTACGTCTCGGCGGCCGGGTCCTCCCACCACGCCTTCCACGCATCGGGCGTTCCCTGGAGCTCGGCCCATTCCTGGGGCGCCGAGTAGTACCCCATGAGGGCCTCCCACCAGACGTAGATCGACTTGCCGGGCCCTAGGTCGTCGACGGGGAGCGGAATCCCCCAATCGAGGTCGCGGGTGAACGAGCGGTCGAGCAGCCCGTCGTTGACCATGCCGATCGAGAAGTTGAGGACGTGCGGGCGCCAGCCCTCGCGCGTCTCGAGCCATTGGAGGAGGGGCTTTTCGAACGCCGAGAGCCTCCAGTAGTAGTGCTCCGTCTCCCTGAGGACCGGCGTCGTGCCTGAGAACTTGCTTCTCGGATCGATCAGGTCTGACGGGTCGAGGGTCCGCCCACAGTTGTCGCACTGGTCGCCGCGGGCGTTCGTGAAGCCGCAGTAGGGGCACGTTCCCTCGACGTATCGGTCGGGAAGGAAGCGCTGCTCCTGCTCGTCGTAGAACTGCCTCGACGATGCGGTGTACATATGGCCGTTCTCGAGCAGCTTCAAGAAGAACCCCTGCACCACGCGACGGTGGGTGTCCGTGCCCGTCGTCGTGTAGAGGTCCCAATCGATGTCGAGGTCCTCCCAGTAGGTGAGGAACTCTGGGTGGTACTTGTTGACGATGTCCTCGGGAGTGACGCCCATCTCCTCTGCCTTCACCGTGATCGGCGTACCGTGGACGTCTGACCCCGAGACCATGAGGACGTCGTCACCCACGGAGCGGCGGAATCGGGCGTAGATGTCCGCGGGCAGGTAGGCGCCAGCCATGTGGCCGAGGTGGAGGGGGCCTTGTGCGTACGGCCATCCGACGGCGACGAGGACTTTGACGGGGTCAGCGGTCATGCAGCGATGCTACCGGCGAACCGCCCGCGTTCGACTTCCTCCCCACGGTCGCGTCGCGGTACTCTCGGCGCCACAGAACAGCGGATCGTTGGCTGGGAGGCTTTCGTGGAACCGGTCATGGTGAGGAAGATGGACGACCTCGGTCGGGTCGTCATACCTGCGGAGACGCGCCGCCTGTTCAACATCCATGAGGGCGACAGCATCGCGATCTCGGTGGAGGACGGTGCCATCACGCTCCGCAAGCTCGTTTCGACCTGCGTCTTCTGCGACTCGACCGACGACCTTGCCGACCACATGGGCCGCGGCGTGTGCCGTTCGTGCCGCGAGGATCTCGCAGCGTCCTAGGAGCGCTTCCGCAGGAGGGCCTCGTAGACCTCCCGTCTGGAGACGCCGAACGCGGCAGCGGCGTCCGCGGCGGCATCCTTCGTCGACACGCCTTCAGTCACCAGCGCTTCCGCTGCAGCGACCGCCGCGCCGAGGTCCGGAGTGGCGGGCGGGGCACCTTCGACGACGATCGTGAATTCGCCCCTCGCACGGGATGGATCCGAGAACTCGGCGGCTGCGTCCCCGACCGTGGATCGAAAGACTTCCTCGTGCACCTTCGTCAGCTCGCGGCAGAGCGCGACGCGTCGCTCGGAGCCTGCCGCTGATGCCAGATCCTCGAGGTCCGATGCGACCCGCGATGGGGCTGCAAAGAAGACGGATGTGCGCTCCTCTGCCGCGATCGAGGCGATGGCCGCTGATCGGTCGTCCCCTTTGCGGGGCAGGAATCCGGCGAACACGAACCGATCGGCACCGAACCCGCTGAGCGATAGGGCGAGCGTGACGGCGCTCGGCCCGGGCACGGCGGTGACCGATGCGCCCGCGCTGATGGCGACATCGACGGCGCTCGCACCCGGGTCTGACACGACCGGTGTCCCCGCGTCCGTGACCAACGCGACCGTCTTGCCCTCCCCGAGATCACGGCGCAGGTCGTCGAGCCTCGACACCTCGTTGCCGACGAAGAAACTCGTCATCGGACGCGACAGGCCGAGGTGGTTCAGGAGCTTTGCGGTCCTCCGCGTGTCCTCGGCGTACACGACATCCGCCGACGACAGGGCATCGATGAGCCTCTTGCTGACGTCATCGAGGTTGCCGATCGGTGTGGCGCACAGGATCAGTGTTCCGGTCACCGGCCGATGATGCCACGATCGACACCTCATCACCGCATCGCGGGCCGTCGTCGGTCGCTGGCAATTCGAGAATCCACTGAGCGCGGCGCTCGAGGACCACGCGGTTCGGTCCGACCACCTTCGACATCACAACCCTGCCCTTCGGCGAGATCGCGACGACACGAATCGGACCGCGTATCCCAAAGGTGTGGACGGACCTGGTCCGCAGGAGCAGCGAGTCTCGCGTCGCATCCTTCAGCCCCCGGTACCGATCACGCATGGTGGTCGCGATCGCGACGTCAGCGGCGCTCCATCCGCCCGCTGTGAGCGACACGATCGCGCCTGACCGGCGATACGGGAGGGGCGCTGATACCCTTCTTCGACTATGGCAAAGGCAAAACGACGCAAACAGCGCGCTCGCCGTTCGAAGGCGAACCACGGCCGCAAGCCAAACGCTGGCCGCGGCTAGGTCCGCGCGCCACTTCGTTTCGGGGTTTCCCACCACGGTGACGGTCTACCGCTTCCGCGCGCCCGCAACAAGGCTTCCGACACCGGAAAGCTCGCCCGATTCAGCTACAGGCTGAGCTGGCTCCGCAACGACCGCCCCACCGACGTGCTCGTCGATGCGATGTAGAAGACCTCGCTGCCGACCCGGTCGATGAACACGTAGGGATCTCCTGCCCCGAACTCGAGGCCGCCACCTGATTCGGCGGCACCGCCAGCGCCCATCGTGTCCCGTGAGTGGGCGATCAACGCGTTGGTGAAGTCCTCGGCGTCTTCTTCGGACTCGCCGACCCAGTGCCACACGAAGGCGGCATCCCCGCCGTCGACGAACACCCTGTAGGTGTCGTTGTCCCACCCTGCCGCGGCCACCGCGAGATCCCCGGGCGACACGGTCTCCATGAGGATGATCCTCGTCCCCCACTCTCCGATCGTCCCCTCGTCGTGGAGCGTCCATCCGTCGACGGAGACGTTGAGCGGCTGGATCGGGTTCGGCTCCTCACGCCTGAGGTACTTGTTCGGGTCGATGATCTGCTCGGTCGTGGTCGGGAGCGCCTGGTACGCGTCGTCGATCGACTTCAGCCCGCCTTCGCCGATGAGGGCGGTCGTGAAGGTCACGCCTCGCTCGTAGGGAAAGGCGAGGTCCGCCTGCATCCACGCAGGCGACGAGTTGTACACCGACTGGTCGGTCGCGAGGAGCTCGACCGCAACCTGCGCCGCACGGGCCGGGTCCATCGATTCGAGGTAGAGGAGCTGCTGGTACGTGGCGTCGCCCTCGACCAGCGCCAGCATGGCTGCGACGTCGTCGCCGTTGCCCTCTTCGAGCCTGCGGTTGTATTCGACACCGATGTCGAAGTGCTGGTCAGTCAGGGCATGCGTCAACTCGTGTGCAAGCGTCATCTCCTGGAGGGGGGAGATGCCGTCGATGTCGACCGGTACGACGAGCTCCTTGGTGTCGAGGTCGTAGAACCCGCCGACCGACTCGGTGTACAGCGCGACGAGCATCGAACGAAGATCATCACCCGGCCCGAGAAGTCCGAGAAGCCTGTAGAAGGCCTCATCGCCTGCGACTTCCTCAGGGTCCAGCTCCTCGTCGAGGTTCTGCTGGACGCGCGCGGTGAAGTCCGCCTCGTCGAGGATCGTGACGGTCGGGATCTCGAGGAACGGCAGTGCCCGGGACTCCTCGACGTTGAGGAGGATCGTCCCGATCTGCTCACGCATCTCGAGCGCGACGTCCGGTGGAATCGAGGGTGAGTTCTCGCCCGGGATCTCGTCGCCGGGTATCGATGTGACCGGTGCACCGGTGGTGGTCGTGACGCTGGTGTCGGTCGTCTCGGTCGTAGTACTGGCCGTCGTCGTGGTCGCCTGATCGGTCGACGAGTCGCACGCCGCGATGACGAGGAGAAGGCCCGCGAGGAGCGCGACCAACCGGACGGTCAGGGATCTGGGCATCGCAGGCAGGCTACCGGCGGACGCCGGAAACAATGTGGCGCCGACTCAGGTCGTCGCGAACCTCTGGAGGACCACGACGACAATCGCCACGATCACCGCCGTGACGGTGACAGTGAGGAGCCCCGTTGTCGGCGACAGGAGCAGGAATGCGAACCCAAGAACCATGGTGACGACCTGGAGAGCCCTCGCGTTGTGATTGATCCACCCGTCAACCGGGTCTTCATCCAGCGAGGATCGCGTGAAGGCTCTGCGCATGGCCATTGCCTCGCGCGATGAGCCAAGCAGCCACGCAACGAAGGTGACGACTGCTCCAAGCAGCAGGATTGCGACGGTTTGGAACACGAATCGATCGAATACGATGCCCCATGCCGCAGCGAGCCCGTCTCGCTGGACCGGATCTGCGACTCCGGTCACCACGGCTTCCTGGACCCACCGAAGCGCCACGAGCGTGACAAGCATGCCCGTCGCGGCACCGGCGCCAAGCCAAAGAGCCATCCGGCGTCGGTCCAACGCAACCGCGAACGCTGCCACGGCGATGACAACAGTGAGAATCGGCGCGATCCAGCGAATCGCGTTGATCGCCCTGACAAGCGTTGGGACAAGGCCCGTGCCGTCAGAGTGGTAGATCACGACCGACGCGCCGGTCGCCTTCCCCGCGAGCACGCCGAAGGACAGACGTTCGAGACGCGCGTCCACCGCAACCAGTAATTCCGACAATTCGAGGACCAGCGCCCCCTGCTCCTCAGAGACGACGCTCTCGTCGCCTTTGTCGACGACCCACAGCGCAGATCGATGTGCGGTGCGCAGGACGCGGTTCCACACCTCGGTGAACTCGGTGGACGAGATCACCGACTGCGCCGTCGCGGCAACAAGGTCGCGGGCGCCCTCCGCGAGGGGTCCCGCGATGAATTCCAGCCCTTCTGGCAGTGGGTCCGCCACAGCCGACACGATGTCCGTGTTGTCGAGGGCCGACTCTGTGAACCGGGCGGCGAGGGCCGCGGCGACACGCTGATCCGACGGCAAGGGCGCGAACGTGTCGACGAAGACGTCGGTGCTCGACAGCGAGGTCGCGAACCAAAGCGCGGGGTTCGCAACGGTGAGCACACCGACGAACAACAGCGCAAGAACGATCGCTGCGATGCGACGTCCGCCACCTTCCAATGGACCGTGCCCCGCACGCGTTGTCGAGCCTTCGGCAGTCACCGAGAAACGGTACCCCGCACCCGGACGCATTTCTCGCCGCATGCCGTGATGGCGCCCCGCAAGAGGCGTTCCGCCGACCAGACTCCGCGCGTCATACCCTGTCAGATCAACAGACGGCGCCTTGGGAGGAAGCGATGGCGAAGGGTTATTGGGTCGTGCTCGTCGATGTGACCGATCCGGAAAGCTATCCGAGGTACCTCGAGGCGTGGTCAGAGGCGTTCCACAAGTACAAGCCGAAGTACCTGGTTCGGGGTGGCCGTTTCGAGACGCCGGAAGGCGAGATGAAGGCTCGCAAAATCGTGCTGGAGTTCGAGAGCTACGAGCAGGCCGTCGAGTGCTACCACTCCCCGGAATATCAGGCCGCCGCGAAGCTGCGCCACGCGTACGCCAATTCAGATCTCGTCATCGTCGAGGGCCACGAGTAGCAGCCACGCCACAACCCACGCGCACGGGGCCATGGCACTCATCCAGACGCGGGAGAAGCCAACCGGCAGGCCCGCAGTGTCCGACTGCGCGCTGCTAGCTTGGCGCCGCGATTCAGGGAGTGTCGGGAGAACCCATGTCGGCAGTGCGCAACGACAAACGAACAGTCTTCGGCTGGGCCATGTACGACTGGGCGAACTCGGCCTACATCACGATCTTCGGCGCGGTCGTCGGCGCCTTCTTCACCGGAACCATCATGACCGGCGACGACTACCTGGGGCTCTCGGGCGAGGCGCTGTTCTCGATCCTGATCGGCATCGGATCGATCATCCTCCTGATCGTGATGCCGGTACTCGGCGCAATGGCCGACTACTCGGATTCGAAGAAGCGCTTCCTCCGCAACTTCGCGTTCGTCGGTGTCTTCTTCACCATCGTCATCCCATTCGTGCCTGACGGCCAGGTGCCGCTCTTCCTGCTCATCACGATCGTCAGCCAGTTCGGTTTCGTCGCGGCAAATGTGTTCTACGACGGATTCCTGCCCGAGATCGCTTCGGATGAAACCATCGACCGGGTTTCGTCGAAGGGATTCGCCCTCGGGTACCTCGGCGGCGGGCTCTACTTATTGCTCGCGTTTGTCCTGATCTTCTTGTCGAGCGACGAGCCCGGCGCGACGCTCTCCGAAGCGTTTGCCGCACGAATCGCGATCTTCGGATCGGGCGTGTGGTGGTTCGGATTCTCCCTCTTCTCGCTGTCACGTCTGCCGGCCGACGGTGGCGGGGGCAAGCTCAGCATCGCCGGGTACGCGCGGATCGGGTTCGACCGGACCGTTGCCACCTCGAAGAAGCTCAAGGAGTTCCCGCAACTCCTCGGGTTCGTGGTGGCCTTCATCATCTACAACTCGGGAATCGGCACGGTGATCGCCGTGTCCGGTCCCTATGCCGAGGACACACTCGACCTCGAACTCGAGACCATCGCATTTGCCTTCCTCGTCGTGCAGTTCATCGCCGTCTTCGGCGCGTGGGGATTCGGGAAGCTTGCTGATCGCATCGGACCGAAGCGGTCCGTCATCATCTCTCTCATCATTTGGGTGGGGATCGCCGCGCTCGCCTTCTTCCTCCCAAAGGGATCTGACATCGGATTCCTCGGTCTTGCAGCCATCGTGGGCTTCGTCCTCGGCGGCGCGCAGGCCCTGTCGAGGAGCCTCTACGGATCGATGATCCCCGAAGAGGCCTCTGCCGAGTTCTTTGGCTTCTACTCCGTGTTCTCGAAGCTCTCAGGGATAGGACCGTTGGTGTTCGGGGCCGTGAGCGCCACGACCGGATCAGGCAGGGCCGCGATCCTCTCGGTCGCGCTGTTCTTCGTCGTCGGGCTCGTGATCCTCACGCGGGTCGACGTTGACGCTGCACGGGCATCCCGTGAGCGGTGGGCATTCGGGACGGCCGACACCCCATAACATCAGGGGCCATGAACGCCCCCTCCACGTTCGTCGCGCAATTTGTGCCCGACTTCGGCGACTTGGTCGATCCGTCGCGCGTGACGCCGATGGACTACGTGTGGGCCGGGGTCACTGTGGTCATCGGATTCGGTATAGCGACCTTCGCAAGGAGGGTCGTCCGCCGTATCGCTCGCGGCACGAAACTCCCGCAGAACATCGTCGACTTCCTGGGGACCGTCACCAGCTGGCTGATCATGATCGTGGCCCTCGTGATGGCTGCCACGTTCCTCGGCCTCACCCTTGCGCCGCTGTTGATGGCGATGCTCTTGATCTTCGTCGTCCTATTCGTGGCGGGCCAGTCGTACCTGGCGAATGTCGGATCGGGCATCATCATCCAGGCGAGAGCGCCGTTCGAGGTCGGGGATCTCGTCTCGGTGGTCGGCCACCGCGGGATCGTGAAGGAAGTGAACACGAGGGTCGTGATCCTCGACACCGTCGAGAACACCCGCGTCTTCGTCCCGAACAGCGAGGTGCTCGCCCACCCGATCATCAACTACACGCGGCACCGGTTGCGCCGGAGCATCGTCTTCCTCGACGTCGAGTACGGCACCGACCTCGATGAGGCATGCCGCGTGACACTCGAGGCGCTCTCGGGACACGAAGAGGTGTTCAGCAGACCCGCACCGGATGTCGACGTACAATCGTTCGAGTCGTCGTCGGTTCGCCTCGAGGTGCGGTTCTGGCACGGCCCACAGTTGCGCGATGAGTGGACCGCCATCGATACCGCGCTGCGATCGATCTACGACGCCTTCTATGAGGCTGGCATCAAGTTCGCATTCCCGCAGGCCACCCTGTGGTGGGGCAAGGGCCAGCAACCACCCGCATAGGTTCGTCCGCGGGGAGCGGACACTCCGTAATCGTCCCCATTTCAAGGGGGGACGGGCGAGCAATGCGAGCCACAGGGATCAATCGCATCCACCTTGCGAACCCCCCTGCACCGCACTCCGTGCGCTGCCGTCCCCCCTGAAGGGGAGACGTACATACAACCGTCCCCCTTTCAAGGGCGACGGACGAACAAAGCGAGCCAGGGGGATCTCAGTGGGTGAGTGACATGCCGATCTCGAGGACGTCGTCCACGAGGCGCTCTGCGTCCTCCAGGCCTGACCGCGGGTTGATGAAGCACGGCCTCAGGGCGAACTGCTCGCCGATCCACGTGCCAGACGGCAGGCTCTGCCCGCGCCTTCTCAGCTCACCGAGGATGTCCTGATTGAGATCATTGAGCTGCGCATCGGTCATGTCCGGAACCGAATACCGGAAACAGGCGATGGACAGTTCCGGTTCGGACATCGCCTCGAGCTCCGGCTCGGCGGCGGCACGTCGCGCGACGAGGCGCGCGCAGTCGTTGTGGCGCACCACTCGTTCGCGAATACCGTCCGCGCCGATCTCCTTGAGGATTGCCCACACCGCGACGCCGCGAGCCGGCGTACTGAAGTCAAGTCCCCAATCCGGGGTGCCCTGCCCGGTCGACTCCCATGGAGAGGTTGGATCGCCTTCGGCCTTCGTCTCCCGTTCCCGGTCGTAGCCGCCGGTCTCGATCGTGAAGCTGCGCCCGAGCAGGTCACCGTCGCGACACACGACGAGGCCGGTGCCCACCGGCGCCGCCAGCCACTTGTGCGGATCGATCGCGAACGAGTCGTACTCCGCGGGATCGCCGTACCGCGAGCGCACCCGCTCGTCGAGGATCCCGAACCCTCCATACGCCCCGTCGACGTGGAACCAGACGTCGTGCTCACGCGCCACGTCGGCGAGCGCTGCGAGGTCATCCACCTTGCCGGTGTTGACGTCGCCGGCGTTGCCGACGATCGCGACCGGTGTGTGGCCTGCAGAGAGGTCCGTGCCGAGCATCTCGCGCAGGGCTCCGACGTCGACCCGGCCATCGCCGCCGAGCGGAACCGTCCTTTGAGCAGCGCGTCCGAACCCGAGGACACCGAGCGCCCGCCCGACGACGTGATGCGCCTGCTCGCTTGCGTACACCGCTGGACGCAAGATTCCGGCGACTCCGTCCCGCGCTGCGTCCATGCCCAGTTTCTCCCCGGCGTGCTGGCGTGCTGCGCCGAGGCCGATCAGGTTGGCGCTCGATCCGCCTGCCGTGAACTGGCCCACGAATGAGTCCGGGAAGCCGATGAGCTGGAGCATCCACTCCACCGCCATCGCGTCGATGTGGTTGCCCGGTTGCACCCACCAGCGCTGCGCGGCCGACACGGTCTGGGCGAGGTCTGCCGCCACGCCGATATCGGTGGGCGCGGTTGTCACCCAGCCGGTGAAGCCGGGATGACCGACCCTCAGGCCGCGCGAGATCACGACTTCTTCGAGGAGCGCGAGGACATCGTCTGGCCCGACGCCATGTTCCGGGAGGGGCTCGTCGATCAAGGCGAGCCACTCCGACCTGGGAACCGCGCGATCAGGTCCCTCGAACCGGTTGAAGTCCTGGAGTGCCGGGAGCAGCCGGCGCACGGCATCTGAAACTCTCGTCGTGGAGGCGGCGTCACTCATGAGCTAGGAGACTACGCAGCAGGATCCCCCTCCGCAGACCCCCCTGCACCGCACGTCGTGCGCTGCCGTCCCCCCTGAAGGGGGGACGTACTCACAACCGTCCCCCTTTCAAGGGGGACGGGCGAGCAAAGCGAGCGGGGGATCAATCGCATCCACCCTGCGAACCCCCCTGAAGGGGGGACGTGATGAGGGTCACCATGCGCCTGAGGAACCGCGTTCCAAGATCGTCCCCCTTTCAAGGGGGACGGGCGAGCAAAGCGAGCCAGGGGGATCACCCCACCGCTAGCGGCCCTTGTACTCGGGCTTTCGCTTTTCGAGGAAGGCGGCGACGCCCTCCTGGGCGTCCTCCGTTCGCAGCACGTCGGCGAAGGCTCGTGACTCGGACTCCATCTGCGTCTCGAGGGTCTCCGTCGAGGACGCGTGCAACAGGCGCTTCACCGAGCCGTACGCCTTGGTCGGCCCGGACGCAAGCTTCGCCGCGAGCTCCTTGGCTTGGGTGAGTGACTCCCCGTCAGGGACCACTTTCGTGGCTATCCCCCACTCGAGCGCCTCGGCAGCCGTCAGCCGACGGTTCAACACCATCAGCTCGTACGCACGCTTGTAGCCGACAACCCTCGGAAGGAAGTACGTCGAGCTGCCGTCCGGCGAGAGTCCGGATGACGTGTAGGCGGACAGCAACTGCGCCGACTCCTCCACGATCACGATGTCGCACGACATCGCGAAGCTGAAGCCTGCGCCGGCCGCCATGCCGTTCACGGCACCGATGAGAGGCGCATCCATGCGCGAGAACCTCGAGACGGCGGAGTGCACATACATCGTCATCTGCTTGCTCAGCGCACCGGCACGCTCAGCTGCCTTCGAGAAGCCGTCGAGGTCGCCGCCAGCCGAGAAGAACCGTCCGTTGCCCGTGAGGATCACGGCCCGGACGTCGTCACGCTCGTCGCATTCGATGGCAAGCTCCGCGAGCTCGCGCGCCATCGTGAGGTTGAGGGCGTTGGCGACGTCCGGCCGGTTCATCGTGATCGTCGCCACGCCATCGGCGACCGTGAAGGTCACGGTTTCATACGCCATTTCGCATCTCCTCGTCCGGCACGGAAGTGACTGTAGAGCACACATCGGCGACCGCCGCTACCGTGAGCGACCGAGCGATCAGGAGCTATCGGGAGTGTCAGAGATCATGCGCGGTTCGACACCGGACCTCCCTCCGGGCGCTGACGACCTCGTCGGCAACGGCCACTCGTTTCCCGCAGGCCAGGAGCACTACACGGCGAAAGGGCGCCTCAAGAAGGCGTTCTACGAGGCAGAGCTCGCCCGTCTTCAGGAGGAGCTCGTCAAACTCCAGTACTGGGTCCAGGACCAGGGGCTCAAGGTACTCGTCATCTTCGAGGGCCGGGGATCGGCTGGAAAGGGCGGCGTGATCAAGCTGATCACCGAACGCACGAGCCCACGCATCGTACGGGTTGTCGCACTCCCGAAGCCGACCGAACGCGAGTCGACGCAGTGGTACTTCCAGCGCTACGTGTCCCACCTTCCCGCCGCCGGTGAGATCGTGCTCTTCGATCGCAGCTGGTACAACCGCTCGAACGTTGAGTGGGTCATGAACTTCTGCACACCCGAACAGCACCAGGAGTTCCTGCGATCGTGCCCGGAGTTCGAGCGGATGCTCGTGCGGTCCGGGATCAAGCTCGTCAAGTACTGGTTCTCCGTCAGCTGGGACGAGCAGCGTCGCCGGTTCGAGTCACGCAACAAAGAGGGCCTCAAGCGCTGGAAGCTCTCTGACATGGACCTCGAGGAGCACCGCCAGTACGTGCGCTATTCGATGGCGAAGGACACCACCTTCCAGTACACGGACATCAAGCAGGCGCCGTGGTACGTGGTGCCGTCCGACGACAAACGGACGGCACGCCTGAACTGCATCTCACATCTGCTCGATCAGTTCGACTACGCGAATGTGATCCCTGAGCCGGTGCGCTTGCCTGACCGCGAACACGTCCCTTACGTGCGGCCGCCGATGAACGAGCAGACCTTCGTCCCGAAACGGTACTGAGTCA
>QJWC01000045.1 GCA_003235475.1 Acidimicrobiia bacterium
GTGACGATCACCCAGGGCGGTGCAGCGAACGTCCACGCAACCTCGATCGAGGTCACACGAGGCGGCATTCAGTCCGCGCACGCCGAGACGATCTCGATCAGTCAGGGCGGCGCCCTGATCGTCGAGGCGACCGCCGCCGACTTGTCGATGAGTGGTGCCGCCGTCATCACCGGTGACCGCGTCGACCTGAGGCAGTCCGGTGCGGGCATCGTGGTCGCCGACACCCTCAAGCTGGGCGAAGAGAGCGCCGTCGGCGTGCTCTTCGCTGGCACGATCGAAGGCAGCCCGGATGTGAAGCTGGATGCCCGTGCCGCAGCGGCGTTTGGTGCAGGCTTCGCGGTGGCCCTGTTGGTCCTCAGGCGAATCTTCAGACGACGATGACAACGCGCCCGGAGGCCTGGCACCGCTCGGCAGTCATCTACGAGGTCGCGGTGCACTCGTTTCAGGACAGCAACGGAGACGGCTTCGGCGACCTCGCTGGCATGACCAAGCGACTCGACTACCTCGAATGGCTCGGCATCGACGCCGTGTGGCTCCTTCCGATCATGCCATCGCCCATGCGCGACGGTGGGTACGACGTGTCGAACCTCACCGGGGTGCGCCCTGAGTTCGGGACCATCGACGACGTCAAGGCCTTCGTGGCAGACGCACACTCCCGAGGCATCCACGTGCTGACCGATTTCGTCATCAACCACACGTCCGACCAGCACCCGTGGTTCCAGGAGTCTCGACAGCCGGGATCCCCAAAGCGCGACTGGTACGTGTGGTCCGACAGCCCTGACCGGTACTCGGACGCGAGGGTCATCTTCATCGACGCACACGACTCGAACTGGGCGTGGGACGAGACAGCAGGCGCGTACTACTGGCACCGGTTCTTCGACCACCAGCCAGACCTCAATTTCGAGAACCCAGAGGTCCGCGAGGCCGTCAAGGACGCGGTCCGGTTCTGGCTCGACCTCGGTTTGGACGGGCTTCGGCTCGATGCCGTCCCGTACCTCTTCGAAGAAGACGGAACGAACTGCGAGAACCTCCCCGGGACACACGCCTACCTCAAGGAGCTGCGGGCGATGGTCGACGCCGAGTACCCGGGCACCGTCCTGCTCGCCGAGGCGAACCAATGGCCGGAGGAGCTCCTGCCCTACTTCGGGGATGACGACGAGTGCCACATGGCGTTCCACTTCCCCCTCATGCCACGCCTGTTCCTCAGCCTCGCAATCGGCGATGTCGCGCCTGTCGACGACATCATCATGCGAACGCCTGCCCCACCGCCCAACAGCCGTTGGGCGCTCTTCCTTCGCAACCATGACGAGGTGACGCTCGAGATGGTGACCGAGAGCGAGCGGGCAGCCATGATCGACGCGTACGCGCCTGACCCGTCCATGCGCAAGAACCTCGGTATCCGCCGGCGCCTCACGCCGATGCTCGGCAACGACCGCCGGAAGATCGAACTGCTCAACGCCGTGTTGCTGAGCCTGCCTGGAGCGCCGGTCATCTACTACGGCGACGAGATCGGGATGGGCGACATCCATACGCTCAACGATCGGGACGGTGTGCGCACCCCGATGCAGTGGGACAGCTCCGCGTCCGGCGGTTGGTCGTCCGCAGATCCCGCCGATTTCTACCTCCCCGTCGTGGCGACCGAGGAGTACGGGCCAACGGCTGTGAATGTCGCCGCCCAGATGTCGGATCCGGAGTCGCTCCTCTCGTTCACGCGGCACATCCTCCAGACCCGGCACGACACTCCCGAGCTCTCCGAAGCCGGCTACGAGCGTCTCGAGGTCGACTCGACTTCTGTCCTCGCCTACGCGAGGGACAGCGTGCTTGTGTTCGCCAACTTCTCGGGGCAACCGCAGTCGGTTCCAGCGAACGGCACGATCCTCGCCGGGAACGCCAGCCTGGCCGAAGGATCGCTCGACCTCCCGCCCCTCGGGTGGGCGTGGGTCCGAACCGACGAACAAACCCCTTGACCCTCACGTAACGTCAGGGTTTATCGTCGTGGCATGGAAACGACACGAACCCGGCTGCGCGTCGGCGACCTCGCCCGTTTGGCAGGCGTGAGCGTCCGGACGCTGCATCATTACGACGACATCGGGCTTCTCGTCCCGACCGACCGAACGGACTCGGGCTACCGCACCTACGACGACACGTCGGTCGATCGGCTGCGAGCAATCCTCACCTACCGGGAGCTCGGGCTGAGTCTCGAGGAGATCGCTGCCGCCATCGACGAGGATCCGCTCGAAAGCCTCGTCTCAGCACGTCAACGACTTCGGGCGCGCCTGGCCCGTCTCTCAGCCATCGCCGACGCGCTTGATGCTGCAATTGCGAACGAACAAGGGGGGACGCCCATGACACCTGAAGAGAAACTTGCCATCTTCGGAGAATTCGACCCGGACGAGTACGCGGAGGAAGCCGATCAGCGGTGGGGTGAGACCGATGCCTTCAAGGAATCGGCTCGTCGCACCTCCACGTACACGAAGAACGACTGGCAGGCGATTCAGGACGAGGCTTCGGACATCTACCGGCAGTTCGTCTCGCTGATGGAAGCCGACGTGTCACCCGCCTCCGACGAGGCTCGCGTCGCCGTCGAGGCGCACCGCGCGCATATCTCGCGGTGGTTCTACGAGTGCACCTCCGAAATCCACAAGGGCCTCGGATCGATGTACACCGGAGACCCGCGGTTCACCGCGAACATCGACGAGGCCGGCGAGGGCCTCGCGAACTACATGTCCGAGGCGATCGCAGCCGCGTACGCCTGATCGTCAAGCGAGTGGCGGAAAGACCGACGCCGGATCCTCGACGAACGCTTCTCTCCGCACGACACGCCAGACCCCGGCGGCTCTGAGCCCAACCGTCACGAAGTCGTCGGGGTCTTCGCCGATCACGATCGTCCTCACGCCGTTATCGAGCAAGTCGTCGAGCACCTTCAGGTACCGAGGTCGACCGATTTCCACAAGGGCAATCGACGCGCCAGCGATCTCAGGGGAACGCTCGAAGCCGGCGCGTGAAGCGGCGTCCGCAGCGATGCGAGCGACGTCTTCCGTCAGGTAGAGAAACGCGGTTGGGCGGCCGATTCCAGGATGGGACATCGTTGACGTTCCTGCTCAACGGGAAGCTTCGGTTCAGGAAGATACCCCCTACCCTCGAGTCAGCCTCCTAACAAGGATTCCGAATGCGCCGCTATGCCATCCTCTTCGCTCTTCTCACCGTTGTCCTCGCAGCGTGTCGCGTCGAGACGAACTTCAACATCGACATCTCCGCCGACGGGTCAGCCGTCGTCGGGGCCGAAGTCGGTTTCGACGAGGAGTTCAGGCAGCTCATGGGCGAACAGGGGTTTTCGCCTGAGGACATCGACGGCGGGCTTCCCGACTTCGGTGGGGAAGGTGTCCGCCCGACCAACCGCACCGAGGGCGACATGCAGTTCTTCGGTGCCGAGGTGGACATCGACGACCTCAGCGCGGTGAACGTCTCCGCCCCGGGGATCGACAACTTCTCGAGCTTCAGCTATGAGTTCGACGACAGCAACGCACTCCTCAAGGCAACGATCGACTCCCAGAACATGACCGGTGGCATCGGGGACCTCCCGATCGATCCTGGGGCGCTTGCGAGCAACTTCTTCACTGCGCACGTGATCGTGAAGATGCCAGGTTCGGTCACGTCGTCCAACGCCGATGCGATCCGGTCGGATGGCAGCCTCGTGTGGAACATTCCCCTCTCCGGAACGGTGGACATCGAAGCGACGTCCGATCTCGGCGCTGAGACCTCGCTCAACTTCATCCTCCTGATTGTTGCGGCCATCGTCGTGTTGGGCCTGATCGGCGTGATCGTGTGGCTGGTCATGGCCGGTCGGCGTCGCGAACGTGCTGCGGTCGCAGCCGCCGCGGAGGCGAAGGCAGCAGCAATGGCCGAGCAATCGGGCGCAGGCGGTGAGATCAACATCGACCTCCACCCAGCTGACACCGCAGAGGATCAGCCGGACAACACCTGAACCGCGACGAGGCCGAACGGACCTTCGACGATGCCGATCCCGGCCTTGCGGTACTTTCGATCCGTGACTGCGTCCCGGTAGGCGCTCGCGGACTCGATCGCCTCGACCACGCCGTCCGGCGACGCCGCGAGGACCACGAGGTCCGTGTGGATCGTGCCGGGAACACCGGCGGCGGCGAGGGCTTCGGCGAGGTCATCATCGAGACGCAGCCAGCCCGATCGGTACACGTCCGAAGCGCGGGCAACGGCCACGATGGCAAGATCGGGCGACCATGCGAGCGGGTCGGCACCCTCCGAGATCCGTACCTTGTTCAGCTCGTCGAAGGCGTACTGCGCCGCTGATTGGCTCGGTGCGAGTGCCTCGTCCCCCACGCCGGGCAGCGGAATCGGGATCGTGCCAGCTGCCAATCGGTCGCCAACCGCCTCACGAACCCCGATGGCCGCGGCCAGAACCTGCTCTCCGGTCGCAACCCCCACGACCGACTGCACCGTTCCGTCCGCGTCCATCACCCACCTTGCCATGCGGCTCGACTCTGCCGCGTCGTCGAAGCCGCTCCTGACCCCGCTCGGAAGGGGTGCCGCCGACACCACGGTGATCGTCACGATCAGCAACACAGCAGCGAACGCAACACCCACCGCGGCGCCCGCGAGGCGGTTCGCCGTCGTCGCTCCGGGAACGATCTTCAGAACACCCGCGATGACGCGGCCGAGAATGAACGAACCGACGGCGATCGCAAGCAGGATGACGAATCCGGCGATGATCCGCGCGAGCTCTGGCGACACATTCGCCATTCCACGCATGACGAAGCCGAGGGGGGCCGAGAGTCGAAAGACCACGA
>QJWC01000017.1 GCA_003235475.1 Acidimicrobiia bacterium
GCTGGGAGGGGGCGAACGTTCGTGCGGAGCCGGAGAAGCAGTGCCATGGCGAGACCCGCGCCGGCAGAGTCACCAGCGACGACGACTTGATCAGCGGAGATGCCCGTGTGGAGCACCGCCTCGTAGCCAGCCTCCGCGTCATCGACCGCCGCCGGGAACATGTCGTTCGGCGCGAGACGGTACGCGGGGGCGATCGCCGTCGTCCCTGTCGAGTGCGCGAGCTGCGCGACGAACTGCCGGTGGGTGCCCGGCCCGCCGAAGATGTACCCGCCACCGTGGAAGTACACCAGTGTGAGGGTTCGACGGCGTTCCTGTGGCGTCACCCGGTCGGCGACGATTCCACCGAGATGGGATCGTCGTACCGAAACTCGGCCCCGGAGTGCGTACGGGACAGGGGTCCGGGCACGCATGCCGAGTCGTTGCAGCCTCGGATCTTCCCCGTACGTCGCCGCCTTTGCGATGACGGCACGTAGCGCGGCGACCGTCCACTCCGTGCGCCACGACCACGATGGGAGCGTCGGTCCCAGGAGGAGGCGGCGGATCGTCGCCTTGATCGCAGCGAGATAACCCGCCGTCCACATCGCGACGACATGGAACAGGGTCCGCACGGCGCGTACTTATGGGCTAGTCGCGCAGCTTCGAGAGCAGGCGCAGGATTTCGAGGTACATCCAGATGATCGTGACGGTCAGCCCGAACGCCCCGTACCACTCCATGTACTTCGGTGCCCCTGCCGCGACGCCCTTTTCGATCATGTCGAAATCGAGCATCAGATTGAAGGCGGCGATGGCCACCACGAACACACTGAACGCAATGCCGAAGAGGCCGGAGTCCCACACGAACGGCATCTGCACGCTGAACAGCGAAAGCACGATGCTGACGAGGTAGAAGAGCGCGATCCCCAATGTCGCACCGATGACGGTGCTGCGCATCCGCTGCGTGACTTTGATCGTGCGAGTGACGAACAGCACCAGCATGACCGTGAACACGGCAGCCGTGGCAAGGAGTGCCTGGATGACGATGCCGTCGTAGGCCGTGTTGTACGCCCTGCTGATCGCACCGACGAAAGCCCCCATCGTGAGCGCGTAGATCGGACCCGTGACGCGGGCCAGCTTCGGGTTGAAGGCGGTGACGACGGCGAGGACCACCACGCCGATCAGCAAGAAGAACAGGAAGCCAGGGAGACCGGTCTCGCTCGCGTTGGGGTCCGTCTGGCTCCACCCCCATGTGGCGGACACGAGCGTGAGCAGCAGCAGGAATCCGGTCTTGGACGCGGTGCCGCCGATCTCCATCCGCGTGCCGTCGCTGACGATCGGCCCTTGCGGCATCTGCAACTCCGCGTCGGCGGACGATCCAGCGGCAATCGGCTTGTCGAAATGTCTCTTGAGGGTCGGGTTCGCCATCGGTGACCTCCTTGACCGTCGAGAATAGGACGGAAGCGGTCCGGCATGGGAGAAAGCGGCGCGTGGTGCAGCGGTTCTGTCTAGCCTCGCCGTCATGGTGGCATCTGTCGGTGCTGACGCACCGGGTACCTCGTTCATCGATCAGATCGAAGGATTGATCCAACAGCAGGTACCCGAGGAACGGCGGGCCATGGTCTCGGCGTTCGCTGGCATCTACCTCAAACGGCTCGCGGACGCCGACATGCCGGACGCCTCCCCAAGCGAGCTCCTCGCTGAAATCCGGGACCTGCTCGCATTCGTCGGCTCGTACGACCAGGAACACGACGAAGTGCGCGTGTTCAAGCCGACGACGACGAGGTGCGGCTACGAGACGCCCGGATCGGTCGTGCAGGTCGTCACCGAAGATGGGCCGTTCCTCGTCGACTCGATCTCGAAGGCGGTGAGCCGCTCCGGTGCAACGATCGTCCGCCACCTCCACCCGCTGATCGGTGCGGTTCGAGACGCCGATGGCACCCTGACGGACGTAACCGGTGCACGCGGTGCCGGATCCCGCGAGTCCATCCAGCACTTCGAACTCAACCGTGTGCTCGATGGCGACGAGTCGAAAGCCCTCGAAGAACACATACGGGATGTCCTTCGCGATGTGAAGGCCTCGGTGCGCGACTTCGAGCCGATGCGGGCGCGGGTCCAGACGATGATCGACGTCTGCAAGGCGAACGTGCACCACTACGACTTCGAGGAGATCTCCGAGGCTGTCTCCTTCCTCGAATGGCTGCTCGACGACAACTACGTCTTCCTCGGCTATCGCGAATATGACATCGGAGAGAGCGAGGGCGGGATCCGCGTCGAGGCAAACCCGGAATCGGGCCTCGGCATCCTCGCCATGAACGGGGCTGAGCCTTCCTCGATCCTGTTGTCCGATCTGCCCGAGTACCTCCGCAACCGGTACATCGGCGGCGACTTGCTCGTCATCACGAAGACGAACCGCAACTCGACGGTGCACCGCGACGCGCGCATGGACTACCTCGGGGTGCGGAAGCTCAACGACGAGGGTGAGATGATCGCCGAGCTCCGCATGCTCGGGTTGTTCACTTCGAAGGCGTACATGACGCCGGCCGCCGAGATCCCGGTGCTCAGGCGAAAGCTCAGGCAGATCCTCGAGATACAGGACGTGATCGAGGACTCGCACGACTACAAGTCGATCGTCCAGATCTTCGAGTCGTTCCCGAAGGACGACCTCTTCGCCACGGAGGTCGAACCGCTCTCCGACACGATTGGCGAGCTGATCGAGGTCGAGGAGACAGAAGGGGTCCGTGTCTTCGTGAGACGCGACACGTTGAATCGGTATGTCAGCGTCCTCACGTCGGTGCCGAGGGACCGCTTCAACGCTGAGCTTCGCAAGCAGCTCCAGGAGCTGTTCCTCCGCGAGTTCGGCGGGACCGCGATCGACTACCGCCTCGCGCTTGGCGAGTCAGGAGACGCACGCATCCACTTCTCTGTGTGGATCGACGAGGGCGCACCGCTCGACGTGGACGTCGCCGAGCTCGAGCGCAGGGTCATCGCCCTCGCCCGGAACTGGGACGACCGCGTCATCGAGACGCTCAAGACGCGGGTCTCGGAACAGGAAGCCAAGAACCTCGGGGCAAAGTGGACGGCGCTCTTCCCGAGTTACTACAAGTCGTCGACCGGGCTCGAGATCGCGGCAGGCGACATCCTCGCCCTCGACGAGCTCATGAGCTCGGGAGCCGACGTCGCTGTCGGGCTGCAGAACGAAATCCACGACGTCAAGGCACCAGCCGAGACGGATCACCTGACACGCATCACCGTATATCGATCCTCGGGCAAGCTCAACCTATCGGCGATGATGCCGCTGATGGACCACCTCGGCCTCAACGTCGTCGAGGAGGTCCCGACGCGCGTCAAGAACGAGGCTGGCACCTTCATCCACGACTTCGGTGTCCTCGGCGCGGACGGCGCGCAGCTGGACGTCGAACGGATTGGCGACCGCGTCGCAGCCGCAATCGAGGCTGTGCTGCGGGGCGAGGCGGAGTCGGACTCCCTTCACCGACTCGTCGTGTCCTCTTCCCTCACCCATGAGGAGCTGACGATCCTCCGTGCGTACCGCTCGTACTGGAGGCTGGTCACCCCGTCGTTCTCTGTCGGGTATGTCGACGACACCCTCGCAGCGCACCCAAAGATGGCCGAGGCGCTCGTGAGGCTATTCGAGGCCCGCTTCGCTCCGGTACCGGACGAGGACGAGCACGATCGGCTCGTGAAGGTGATCCGGGAAGGGCTCGAGGCCGTTGCATCACTCGACGAGGACCGCATCATCCGGGGCTTCCTCGGCCTGATCCTCGCCACGGAACGCACGAACGTGCACGTTCCCGGACGCTCGTCCTTTTCGATGAAGTTCTCCTCGGTGAAGGTTCCGGACATGCCGAAGCCGACGCCGCTCTACGAGATCTTCGTGTACGCGCGGGACGTCGAAGGCGTCCATCTGCGCGGTGGCATGGTTGCCCGCGGCGGCATCCGTTGGTCCGATCGCAGGGAGGACTACCGCACCGAGGTCCTCGGGTTGATGAAGGCCCAGCGTACGAAGAACGTCGTCATCGTCCCGACCGGAGCGAAGGGTGGATTCGTTGTGAAGCGGTCCGCTGACCCGCTCCGCCCCACCTACGACGAAGTGCGCGACGCCTACACGGTGTTCATCCGCGGCCTGCTCGACATCACCGACAACCGCGTCGGTGACGAAGTGGTACCCCCGGCAGGTGTGGTCCGACACGACGGGGACGACCCCTACTTCGTCGTCGCTGCAGACAAGGGAACGGCTTCGTTCAGCGACACCGCGAACGCCATCGCCGCGGAGTACGGGTTCTGGCTCGACGACGCCTTCGCGTCGGGAGGTTCTGCCGGATACGACCACAAAGCCCTCGGGATCACTGCACGGGGCGCATGGGAGTCGGTGAGGCGGCACTTCCTCGACCTCGGCGTCGACTGCGACAACGACGAGATCACCGTCGTGGGCATCGGGGACATGTCAGGGGATGTGTTCGGGAACGGCATGCTGATCTCGAAGAACCTGAAGCTCGTCGCGGCGTTCGACCACCGTCACGTGTTCATCGATCCCGATCCGGACCCTGCCGCGTCGTGGGCCGAACGCCTGCGGATCTCGAAGCTCGAGCGGTCGAGTTGGGCTGACTTCGACGAGTCGGTCATCTCGAAGGGTGGAGGCGTCTTCCCGCGGTCAGCCAAGAGCATCGATCTCACACCGGAGATGCAGGCCCTGCTCGACACGGAGGAAACCGCCCTCACCCCGAGCCAACTCATCCGCCTCGTACTCCTCGCGAAAGTCGACCTGCTCTGGAACGGCGGCATCGGCACATACGTGAAGGCATCGAGCGAGTCGAATTCGGAGGTTCAGGACCGGGCCAACGACGCTGTGCGCGTCAACGGCAAGCAGCTGCGCTGCCGGGTGATCGGTGAGGGAGGGAACCTCGGCGTGACCCAGCTCGGAAGGGCCGAGTTCGCGAGGCGCGGCGGAAAGGTGTTCGCAGACTTCATCGACAACTCGGGTGGCGTGCATGCGTCCGACCGAGAGGTCAACCTCAAGATCCTCCTCCGCATGGCAGAGGAGGCAGGTGAGATCGACCGCGAGGAACGGGATCAGATCATCGAGTCCGTGTCGGACGACGTCGTGAAGTTCATCCTCTACGACAACTTCCTCCAGGCGCAGATCCTGTCGCAGGAGGCTGAGGAGTCCGCACTGTCCGTCGAGGCGTACAGCGATCTCATGGACAGGCTTGAACGTGAGGGCCTCCTCGACCGGGCGATCGAGTTCCTGCCGGCGCCAGAGGACATGGCGCAGCGCGCCCGCGAGGGGATGGGAATGACGAGACCGGAGGTCGCGGTGCTCCTCTCCTACGCGAAGATGAGCCTCACGGAGCATCTCAGGCTCTCGACGCTTCCCGACGACCCCCACTTCATCTCGGATCTGATGGGGTACTTCCCTCCCTCGATTCGGGAGCGATTCGAGTCCCACATCCTGCAGCACCCGCTCCGTCGAGAGCTGATCTCGACAATCGTGGCGAACCAGGTGCTCAACTCCCAGGGGAGCACGTACTACTCGAGGATGCGCTCACTCTCGGGCGCATCTGCCGCGACGATCGTCCGGGCGTATCGGATTGCGAGGAACGTGACGTCGGCACAGCAGCGATGGGAGGACATCGAGGCGCTCGGTGCGTCCATCAGCCCGGATACGACACGGCTGATGCTCCGCGACGTGGATCGCCTCGTGACGCTCGTCGCTCGTTGGTACCTGCTCCGCCCGAGCGACCGGTCGATCGACGAGGAGATCGCGATTGCGGCTGACGACTTCAATCGACTTTCCGATGAGCTCCCGCGCATCGACCTTCCGGATTGGCACACCCCGTACGAACGCGTTGCCGAGGATCTGGTCGCAAGCGGCGTTCCTGCCGATCTTGCGACGAGGCACGCGTATCAACGGGCCCTACGACGGGCACCCGACATCGTGGAGCTCTCCCGCGAGTACAACAAGGACGTCCTCGAAGTTGCGGCGCTGTACAACAAGGTGAGCCATTCCCTCTACATCGGCTGGCTCGAACGACAGATCCGCCTGCTCCCCGGCACCACCGCATTCGAGCGGCTCGCGATCGAATCGCTCAGGGAGGATCTCCAGGTGCTGCGAAGGGATGTCACATCCGAGGTCCTCCTTGGGTCGAACGGCTCGGTCGAAACGTACTTCGACCATCGAGAGCGTCTCGCCGCGAGGCTCGACAGGTGGCACCAGTGGCTGCTGAGGGACGGGGTCCATGACGTGTCCGCGGGCCTCATCGCATCACGACGCTTGCGACAGCTCCTCCTCGGGTAGGCGTCACGAAACGAACGTTCGTTTGGTATCGTTGAATCCTCCCAAGAGAGGCCCCTCGTGCACAACGACACCGGACAGCAGGCGTTCGACGCCATCATCGAGGCGGATGAAAAGGTCGAACCGCGCGACTGGATGCCAGATGGGTACCGGTCGACGCTCATCCGCCAGATCGCACAACATGCCCACAGCGAGGTCATCGGGATGCAGCCAGAGGCGAACTGGATCACCAGGGCGCCGACGCTCCTTCGCAAGTCCATCCTGACGGCAAAGGTCCAGGACGAGGCGGGCCACGGCCTGTATCTGTACTCCGCGGCTGAGACGCTCGGTATCTCCCGCGACGAGCTGCAAGAGCTGCTGCATTCGGGGCGTCAGAAGTACTCGTCGATCTTCAACTACCCGACGCTGTCGTGGGCTGACATGGGTGCGATCGGTTGGCTCGTCGACGGCGCAGCCATCATGAACCAGATCATGCTGCAGCGGACCTCGTACGGCCCGTACGCGAGGGCGATGGTCAAGATCTGCAAGGAGGAGAGCTTCCACGCGAGGCAGGGGTATTCGATCATGATGACCCTCGCCCAGGGCACCGAGGAACAGAAGGCACTCGCCCAGGACGCCCTCGACCGATGGTGGTGGCCGTCGCTGATGATGTTCGGCCCGCACGACGCGGAATCCCCGCACACGGAGCAGTCGATGGCGTGGAAGATCAAGCGGGTGACGAACGACGAACTGCGCCAGATGTACATCGATCAGACCGTTCCGCAGGCGCACTACCTCGGGTTGACGATCCCCGACGACGACCTCGTTTTCGACGAGGAAACCGGCCACTGGAACATCGGGCCGATCGACTGGGACGAGTTCTGGGCGACGGTGAAGGGCAACGGCCGGGTGAGCAGGGAGCGCATCGCCCACAAGGTGAAGGCGTGGGACGAAGGTGCGTGGGTGCGGGAAGCCGCGACCGCGTACGCCGCGAAACAACGCTCCCGCTCCGAGTCCGAGAAGGAGGCCTCATGAGCTACGAGGTACCGCTCGCGCCGGGCGAGCAGCCGGACAACCTCGATGGGGAAGCGACGTCGGCGCACGGGTGGCCGTTGTGGGAGGTGTTCGTCAGGGCCAAGCGAGGGTTGAGCCACACCCACGTCGGTTCCTTGCACGCACCGGATGCCGAGACCGCCGTCCAGAACGCGAGGGACGGCTACACACGCCGTGCAGAGGGCGTGAGCGTGTGGGTCGTCCGATCGGTCCACATCCACGCCTCCGACGATGCGAGCTCGATGTTCGAACCGTTCGAGGACAAGCCGTACAGGCACCCGACGTTCTACGAGATCCCCGACGAGGTCGGCCAGCTGTGAAGACGATCACGACCACGACGGCGCTCGGGACCTACCTCGTCCGCCTCGGTGACGACAACGTCGTGCTCGGGCAACGACTCGGGGAATACGTATCCCGTGCACCCGAGCTCGAGGAGGACCTCGCGTCAGCGAACACATCGCTCGACCACCTCGGCATGGCGCGATATCTCTATACGTACGCTGGCGAGGCCGAGGGCGACGGCAGATCCGAGGACGACTTCGCCATGCTCCGCAGCGAACGAGAGTTCACGAACGCGATGCTCGTCGAGCAACCGAACACGGACTTCGCCCACGTTCTCGTCAGGCAGTTCTTCTTCGATGCGTACCAGGTGCCGCTGTGGACAGCGCTCGCCCAGTCGACGGACGCGCGTCTTGCCGCGATCGCGGCGAAGGGATTGAAGGAAGCCCAGTACCACCTTCGCCGATCGTCATCGTGGATGGTCCGACTGGGCGACGGGACGGATGTGTCGAACGAGCGCGCCCAGGCGGCCATCGATGCGCTGTGGCGTTACACGGACGAGCTGTTCGAGTCCGACGTCGTCGAGAGCGAACTCGAAGCCGACCGCGTCGCGCCGCTCTCGTCCTCGCTCAAGGACGCTTGGGTGGAGACAGTCGACAGGATCTTCGAGACGGCGGGCCTTGCCAGGTCTGAGGACGACTTCCAGACGTCCGGTGGCCGGGACGGCACCCACACGGAGCACCTCGGCTATCTGCTGGCCGAGATGCAATGGATGCAGCGCTCGTACCCGGGGTTGTCGTGGTGACCGCCACCGCGCTGACGCTCGATGAGGTCCGAGAGGTGCTGTCCTCGGTGACCGATCCCGAGATCCCCGTGTTGACGATCGAGGACATGGGGATCCTTCGCAGCGTGGACTTCGAACGCGACGGCGGCGTCGTGGTGACGATCACCCCCACCTACTCGGGCTGCCCGGCAATGGAGGTCATAGCCTCCGACATCGTGGCGGCGTTGGCCGGTGCCGGTGTCGAAGCGAGGGTGGCCACAACCCTCTCGCCAGCGTGGACCACGGACTGGATGTCGAACGCCGGACGCGCGAAGCTCGCGGCGTTCGGCATCGCGCCGCCCGATCGCCGAGCCGACGACCCGCTCAGCCTCGTCGAGGAGGTGCGCTGTCCCAATTGTGCCTCCACCGACGTCCGGGTGGTGTCGGAGTTCGGTTCGACGGCGTGCAAACGGATGATGGTCTGCTCCGAATGTCTCGAGCCGTTCGACCACTTCAAGGCGATCTGATGGTTCAAGGCGATCTGATGGCCGTCACCTTCCACCCGCTCACTGTTGCCGCCGTCGATCGGCTGACGGACGATGCCGTTCGGGTTTCGTTCGACGTGCCCGACGACCTCCGCGACGAGTTCGCCCACGTGCCTGGCCAGCATCTGACCCTGCGGAGGGACATCGCGGGCGAGGACGTGCGGCGCAGCTACTCGATCTGCAACGCTTCGGGCAACGGGACGCTCCAGGTCGGGATCAAGCGGCTGCCGGGCGGTGCGTTCTCGACATGGGCGAACGACGAGCTGGCGCCGGGCGCCGTCATCGAATCGACGCCCCCGACGGGGGAATTCACGCTCGAGGCTGACCCGCAGCGAAGCGCCTCGTACGTCGCCTTTGCAGCCGGTAGCGGCATCACGCCCGTGCTGTCGATCATCGCATCGACGCTGCGCGACGAGCCGCACAGCGAGTTCACGCTCGTCTTCGGGAACCGGACCGGTCGCGACGTCATGTTCCTGGACGAGATCGACGGCCTCAAAGGGTCCTATCCCGATCGATTCTCGCTCTTCCACGTGTTGAGCCGCGAGAGCCACGCCGTGCCGCTTCTCGAGGGAAGGATCGACGAAGACAAGGTCGCGCGGTTCCTCGATGCGTTCGTCGATCCAGATGGCGTCGACGGCTGGTTCCTCTGCGGGCCACGCGGCATGGTCGACGATGCGAGACGAGCTTTAGTGGCGGCCGGTGTCGACGAGTCCTCGATCCACGACGAGTTGTTCTACGCAGGCGGCGACGGGCCGATCGAGGTCGCTGAGGACGATCTCGAAGGGTCGACCGTGACGTTCACGCTCTTCGGCCGCACGTCGAAGGCCGTCGTGGCACCAGACGGCGCCCCGATCCTCGATCATGTGCTGGCGGTGAGGCCCGAAGGCCCCTTCTCATGTCGCAGCGGCGCATGCGCATCCTGCCGCGCCCAGGTCATCTCCGGCGAGGTCGTGATGGACCGCAACTGGGCACTCAACGCAGAAGAGGTGGCGAGTGGCCAGATCCTCACCTGTCAGTCGCACCCGGTGTCGGCAGACGTCGAGATCACGTACGACCTATGAAACGCCTCTCGAAGGACGACATCATCGCGGGCGCGGGACGCCGGTTTGCGACGCACGGGTACCACGGGACGTCGATGCGGGATCTCGGAGACGACCTCGGCATCCTCGGTTCGTCGATTTACGCGCATGTCGGAGGGAAGCAGGAGCTTCTCGTGGCGGTCATCGAGGGCGGAGCAGAGCACTTCGAAGCTTCAGCGCGGGCAGCGTTGGACGTGGAGGGTGCATCCGGCCAACTGAGGGCATTCATCAAGGGACACATCGACGTGATCCTCGACCACCGGGCAGAGGCCAGGACGTATCTGTCGGAGGTCGGCTTCCTCGACCCGGACCGTCGTGCCATCGTCGCTCAGCGGAGAGATCGATATGAGATGTATCTCGTCGAGATCCTGGACGCGTGCGTGTTGGAGGGTGTGCTGAGGAAGGACGTGGATGTCCGGCTCGCCTCGATCTACACGCTTTCGATCCTCAACCTGGTCGATCGATGGTTCTCCGAGAGCGGGCGCGTCAAAAGGGCCGAGCTGTCGGAGGATGTGTACCGGTTCGTGTTGAGGGGCCTCGGCGGCACCCCGTAGCGCCTTTCAGCGCTTGTTGGTGCCGTATGCCATGTTGCGCAGACGGCGTTCCACCACGGATGCGTCCTCGTGATTCGTGTTCCTGCCGAGGATCGACTTCATACGGTCGTTGACCGCCTCGTCGTAGTCCCGGTCCTCCCGACGTTCATCAGACGTGCGTCGTTTGAAGAGCCTCATGGGTTCGTATCGGCGGGGGAGCCGCCGACCTTGAGTCCGACGGGCGATCAAGAACCGATGTTCCGTCTCAGCCAGTCGAAGAGACCACCGCCGTCACCCGTCCTCGGGCTTGGGAGCCTGTCCCGCCTGTGCGCGTCTGTGACGCCCGAATATGTCTTGGGGAGACCGCCGCTGTGGCGCTGGTACCGCGATTGGCGGTCAACCACCGCGCGAGCGTCGCGCTCGTTCAGGATGCCTTCTTCCATGCTTTCAACGTATACGCCGCTCACCGGATGGCAAGAAGGGTTGTGGAACCTCGCAGGGGCACTAGACATCGGCGACGTCGCGTACGGCGAGGGCTGGAGGCATACTCAGGTCGTGGAGATTCCGTCGTTTGCCCGCAACGTCACGCGCGCCGCCCTGCTCGACGTCGATTTCTACAACGAAGCGGAGCGGGATCCCGGCCTCGATGTCCAGGCATTGCTCGTCGTCCTCATCGCCAACGTCCTCGGTGGCATAGGGAGCGTCATCGCAACGGAAGCGACCGACACCAATGGTGCCGTCGCGCTTGCGCTCGGAGCGGTTGCTGGTGCCTTCACGGGTGTCATCGGATGGCTGGTGTGGTCTGCGATAGCGAACTTCGCGGGGACGAGGTTCTTCGGGGGAACCGCAGATTTCGGCGAGATGAGGCGTGTCATCGGCTTCTCGTTCGCGCCACTGGCGATCGGCGTCGTCCCGTGGCTCGGGTTCGTAGGTGCCGCGTGGACCCTCATTGCAGCGATGATCGCCGTTCGTGAAGGGCTCGATTTCTCTACACAACGCGCGATTGCAACGGTGGTCGTCGGATGGGGTTCGTGGTTGCTGATCGCCGTAGCGGCCCAATGGATCCTCAACGTCGACCTCACGCTGTCGCGGCTGTTCTGAACGCCGTCGTCAGCCGTACCAGGCGGCGATGCGCGCCTCGCTGAACTCCCAGAGCCGCTCAGCCTCCCGATCGTCCCGAGCCTTGCGGGTCGATCGGGCCTCCTCTCGTTTCTCGAAGTACCCGCCGTGCGGCTCCGGAGGCTCCTCAGCGGTGGCGAGCCAGACGATCGTGTCGGAGCCCTCCTCCGGTGTGAGAAGCCACGGCGTCCTGAGCCCCCAGTACAGGACCGTGAACAGGCTGTCGCCGTCTCGCCCGATCCTCGTTCGCACGAGGCCGGGATGCACCGCGTACGCATGCACCCCCCGTGAGCGATATCTGCGGTCGAGCTCCCGAGCGTGGAGGATGTTCGCAAGCTTCGATTGGCCGTACGCGGCGGCCATGGAGTACTTCGATTCGAATGAGATGTCATCGAATCGGATCCCGTCTCTCGCGAATCCGTGCCCGGATGAGGCGACATTGATCACCCGCGATGACCCGGCTGCCAGGAGGCCCGGCATGAGGAACTGGGTCAACGCGAAAGGCCCGAGGTGGTTCGTCGCAAGCGTCATCTCGTCGCCTGTCGGCGTCACGGCGCGGCTCCCGAAGATGCCGCCAGCGTTGTTCACCAGCACGTCGAGGCGGTCGTACCCAGCCAGATAGTCGCTCGCTGCGTCGCGCACGGAATCCGGCTCCGCGAGGTCGAGGGTGATCATGTCGACTTGGGCCGATGCCTCGCGGCTGATCTTGTCTGCGGCCGCCGCCCCGCGTCCGGCGTCGCGGGACGTGATGGTGACGGCAGCGCCGCGTCGAGCGAGGTCGGTCGCCGTTGCCAGCCCGATGCCCGAGTTGCCTCCGGTGACGAGCACGTTGCGACCCGCGATGTCCCAAGCCATGCGCACGAGCGTACCGACCCGCGCCTGCGATGAATTCATCGAGTTCTCATGCGCGTCTCATCAAGCAGGACGCTCCTCCGCCGTACTCTTTCGACATGCCTCAAGCAGCCTCGATCCTCGTCGTCGAAGACGATGCCGCCGTACGCGACGCGCTGCAGCGAGCTCTTTCCTTCGAGGGGTACACGGTCGAGTCGGCTCCTGACGGCGCCGTCGCGCTCACCGAGATCAAGGAGGCTGACCACGACCTCGTCGTGCTCGACGTCATGATGCCCCACCTCGACGGGATAGAAACGTGCAAGCGCATTCGTGCCTCAGGTGACACGATTCCAATCCTCATGCTGACCGCCAAGGTGGCGGTCGGAGACAGGGTTGACGGCTTGGATGCCGGTGCGGACGACTACATGACCAAGCCATTCGCACTCGACGAGCTTCTCGCGCGCATTCGGGCCCTCCTTCGCAGATCGTCCGGCGATGTTTCGACCGTGATCACCTATGCGGATCTCACCATCGACCCGGGAGCCCGCAAGGCGAGTCGTGATGGAAGGGACCTCGGGTTGACCAAAACCGAGTTCGACCTGCTGCTGCTCCTCGCGCGTTCACCGGAGATCGTGCTCGACAGGGACACGATCTATGAGGAGATCTGGGGCATCGACTTCCTCACCTCGTCGAACTCGCTCGACGTGTACATCGGGTATCTCAGGCGGAAGATGGAGGCTGGGGGCGAGTCCAGGTTGATCGACACCGTCCGCGGCGTGGGTTACGCCCTCAGGAAGAGCTGATGAGCATCCGTCGACGTATCTCGATCGTCGCGGCGGTTGCGGTGGCGATCACCGTGTTCCTCGTCGCCGTCGGGGCGTTTCTCGCAGCAAGGAAGCAGGTGCTCGCGCCCATCGACGAGAGCCTGATCGAGCGCGTCGATGCCGCCAGACGCGTCCGCGCTGCCGACATTCAGGAGGGAAGGCTCGGAAGGCCGACCTTGGGACTCGCCATTCGCCCCAGCGACTTCGACTCGGTGTACTACCAAATCGGGCTCGCGGACGGAAGGACGCTGAACCTCGGTCGCGACGAGCTCGTGCTTCCGACGCCGTCGAGCGGCGATCTCGCTGGCCCCGGGCCGACACTGAGGTCTGTGTGGGTCGACGACGTCCACCTTCGGATCGCCGCTGCGACGAACCGTTCCACAGGCATGTACGTGCAGATCGCTCGCCCGCTGACCGAAGCAGATGCCACCCTTGCGAGCTTCGCCGCGATGCTCGCGTTCGGAGGGCTATTCGGGATCGCGCTCGCGCTCGGCCTTGGGCTTCTCGTCTCCCGCAACGCGGTGAAACCGATCGAAGCATTGCGGCGCGATGTGTCCGAGATCGCCCGAACGGGGGAACTCACGGATCGAATCGAAGTGGTGGGCGACGACGAGGTCGCCGAACTGGCGAGGGCGTTCAACGAGCTGCTCGGACAGCTCGAACATGCCAGATCCGAACAGGTGCGACTCGTGCGGGATGCCGGCCATGAGCTCCGTACGCCGCTCACTGCGCTGCGGATGAACCTCGAGATGCTGCAGCGACACGATGTCGACGGAGACGACAGGCAGGAGATGCTGTCCGCTGCGACCGAGGAGGTCGAAGAGCTCTCCCATCTCGTGACGGAGATCGTCGATCTCGCGACCGATCGATACGAGGCTGAGCCCATCACCGACGTCGACCTCGGCGAGATTGCACAAGCGGCCCTGAACCGGGTCAGGCGGCGAAACGGGAGGGCGGTCGAGTTCTCGAGCGACGGGTCGTCGGTGAGGGGGAGACGCGAGGCGCTCGAACGGGCTGTGACGAACATCGTGACGAATGCCGACAAGTGGTCGCCGGAGGGGGCAGCGATTGCGGTCGAGGTCTCGGACAATTCCGTGATCGTGCGTGATCACGGGCCCGGCATCGCCGATGAGGACCTCCCGCACGTGTTCGACCGGTTCTACCGGGCAGATGCCGCGAGGACGACGCCCGGGTCCGGCCTCGGGCTGTCCATCGTCGAGCAGATCGTCTCCGAGCACGGCGGACGGGTCTTTGCCTCGAACGCGAAGGACGGCGGCGCGCTCGTCGGCTTCGCCATACCCAGCCCCGAATGACCTCTTGCGCGGTCTCACGGAACTCTCACGCCCTCTCCACACGATCTCGACAATCGCACGCGAGTGTTTCGGTCATACCTTCCGAAAGGAGCAGACCATGAGAAGGATTGCCATGTCGATCGCCGCCGCCGGTGTGCTGGTCGCTGGCGCGTTTGTCGCGTCGACCCTCACGAATGGCCAGGCGACTGCGTTGACCGGTGACGCCCAGCAGACGGACTTCCGGTTCGGCGACGGTGCCGGAGCGGTTCTCGAAGACGTGCTCGACGACCTCGTCGAGGCAGGAACGCTGACGTCCGACCAGGCAGAAGCCGTGAAGGAAGCGATGCTTGCGAAACGGGAAGAGATCCGCGCAGAGCGTGAGGCACTTCGTGAAGCCCACGAGGCGATTCGCGAGCAGATCCGCGGATTCCTCGAGGACGACGTCATCGACGCGGACGAGCTGTCACAGCTACCGGAGGACCACGTGCTTCGTGACGAGGACGGCCCCTTCGCGGATGCCCTCGAAGACGGAGAGATCACGCGTGCCGAGCTGCAGGAAGTGCGCATTCGGCGCCACTTCCGCCGACACCACTGAGCGCTCTAGGTCTCGCGAGGTGAAGGTGCCCGGCCGATCGGCCGGGCGCTT
>QJWC01000093.1 GCA_003235475.1 Acidimicrobiia bacterium
ATGCGGCGATGCCGAGGATCGAGAGAAGGACGACGACCAGGAGCCAGCGCGACCGCCCGTCAACCGCCTCGAAGAGGTAGCGGTCGAGCCGAGTCACCGCCGGGGACTTCGACAGGCGGCGATGCGCGATGTCGAAGAGCTCGTGGCGGACCCACCAGATCGGGACCGCCAGGAGGCCGATGACGCCCAGGATCGTCGTGACGTAGACGATCGCCTCTGGCTGCTCGTGGAACCTCGCCCACTCGCGTGTCCACGACATGATCACGATCACGATCGCGCCGAACGTCGCCATCCAAGTGATCCGGTACATCCATTGCTTGGTCAGGATCCTCTGGGCGAGCTTCGACTTCGGAGTCGCACCGCGGCCCCCCTCGAAGCGGTCGAGGAGCCGGCGGCCGAGGGCTGCGAACACCACGAGCGACACGGTCCAGATGGGGGCGAATTCGTCGGCCAGGATGTCCCACTTGAGAAGGTCCCAGTCCGTGAAGTCCTTGACGAGCCAGCCCTCGGCGTTCTGGGCAAAGTCGAGTTGGGTGAAGATGAACACCACGATCGGGGCGACGAGCAGCACGATCCACCGTCGTGCCCGGATGGGCCGGCGATCCGTTTCGGCCGTCCCTTGTCTCACATCTCGTCGAGGAGCTCCTGGCGCTTCGACTCGTATTCCTCGTTGCTGATCAGCCCGTCGTCACGCAGCGCGGCGAGTTGTCGTATCGCCTCCGAAGCAGACGTGCGAGAACCGCCTGCCGCGCCCTCGGCCAAGGCTCGAGCCCTGTCCTCACGCACCCGGTACAGCCGCGTCTGGAACCGGTCCGGGCGGGGGATGTTCACGAACTTGCTCTGACCCGTCGTTCCAGCGGACTCGATCAGGAGATCGCCCGCGCCAAGGAGCCGCTCGAACACCGTCTGCGAGAAGTTGACGTTGGTGATGTTCTCGAGCGGGATCTCGATGCCTTCCTTTGCGATCAGCCCCGTCCGCGTGATGAGACGCTCGGTGGTCAGGACGTATCTCGTCCACCACCACGAGACGAGCGGGCGAACCACGAACAGCATGAGCGGGACGATCAGGAGCAGCAGGAGCCACGGGAGGGCATCGGACCACTGCACGGCCACGAACGCAGCTGCGACGACGGATGCCGTGAACCATACGAACGGGATGAAGAGCAGCTTCCAATGCGGTCGGAACGACTCGACGATCGTCTCGTCGTCGGAGAGTGCGTTGTGCGGCCATGCCATGGCTTCACATTACCTTGGCCGCAACAGACCTGGGATGCACGAAGGCCCTGCGGTCACACGCCAAACGCGGAAAACCCCAAGGAAGCCGAAGCCCCCTTGGGGTTTCCGATGGCGGACCGCCAGCCTTGCGACTGGTGGCGTTCGCCTGCTCCGCAAGCGGAGCGTGGAGGTGGACCGAAGTCCACTTCCGATCCCGTCGCTCCGAGGTGACCCGAGAGCCACACGGCGGGCTTTCGCCCCTATCCACCCGAAGGTGTCCCCGATGGGATCCGACCCGTTGCCGGGCCGAGCCAGCTTTCGCTGACCGGTCAGCAGTTACCCGCCGACCGTCGCTCCGGGGTTACCCCCGTTGCGATGACGGAACAATGCCGTACTTCGCGCGCTAAAGCAAGTCAGATCGCCGATTGGTTTTCGCGAACCGAATCCCTTTTTCGCGAACCGTTACCCTCCCCTGGTGCGTCGCCACCTCGCGCTCGTGTTCTCCGCCCTCGCCGTTGCCGCGGCGTCGTGTTCAGGCATCGTGCAGCCCTCGGAAACTGATCACTCGGCGTTCGCTCTGCGACCCGATGGGATCGGGCCGTACCGCATCGGCGACCCGTACGACCTCGTCGTCGATGGCATGCTTGCCGAGTTCGGCGGTTGGGACGTCGATTCGGCGAACAGCGCACGCCCGGTGCTCGTTCCCGATTGCGGCCTTCCGACGCGGATGGTGTCGTGGGGCAACCTCGTCCTGCTCTTCGTCGGCGGCGACGGCGCCGAGACATTCAGAACCTGGTCGTACGGATTCGATCCGGTGACGGGCAACGCCGAAGACCCACGCTCGCTCGGTCTCGTGACCGAAGCCGGCATCGGACTCGGGGCGTCCCTCGGCGATCTCGAGGACGCGTACGGTGGTGCGCTCGAGGTTTCGTTCGACGCCGACGCGGACCTCACGGTGTTCGCGGTCGACGCGAGGGCGAACGAACACCTCGCCGGACGTTTCGACGTCGCTCCGCCCGAGGGCGTCGTCCAGCTCATCGAACGTCAGCCCGCCTGCGGCGGCCCGTCGGGCGGTTAGCCGGGAACGATCGGGTCGTGGCCCGAGCAGAAATGCAGAAACCCCGAGGAAGCTCCGCCGAAGCGTTGCCCTCTCGGGGTTCTGCGTCGAAGTGAGCAAGCTCACTCCGATCCGAGTCTCGTCAGTCACCCGACTCCACCCGGGGTCCGCCTCCGCCTTCAGGGCCGAAGCCCCTCGTCGGTGCGAACGTGCACCGTCCAGCCGAAGCCGTCCGATGCGATCCGGCGGGACCGAGATCCCTCCGGTGCGCTGCGCCTTGCGGCGCCTCGCGGTGGTCATCAGGGGGCTGGGCTCCCCCTCCTGACCGGAGCCCTCGGCCGAAGCCGTGAACCCCAGGACCAGGGTTTCCCCTGATCGATCGGCCCGGTTTCCCGGTGGACCGTTTCCCGAAGGATGCGATCCGTGCCGACTCTCCGAGCTTTCGCTCTTCGAGGTTTTGCAAAGGTATCTGTGCCCCACGCGTCGTGCAACTTGAAACGCTTCTTGGTTTTCGCGTCCTGCCAAGAGATTTCGCGACCGCCGCCGATCGCGTGTCGTACCCCTGCGGTAGGGTCATCCCCATGGTTGCCACGAACGACACGCCCGTCGAGATCCCGCTGCTCGAGACGCTATCGCCGAGCCGTGCGAGCGACTACAAGACGTGCCCACAGCTCTACAAGTTCAAGGCAATCGACAAGATCCCGACCGAACCGACGACCTATCAGGCACGGGGGACGACCGCCCACCTCGCGCTCGAGCGTCTTTTCATGCTGCCGGCCGCGGATCGGACGCCCGCACGGCTCTACGACCTGTTTCGAGAAGCATGGGCCGAGCTGAAGCCGGCTGAGTATCCCGATCTGTTCGACGATGTCGAGGCCGAGAGGTCCTGGGGGATCGAGAGCCTTCAGCTGCTTGCGGACTACTTCTCGATGGAGGATCCCGCATCGTTCGAACCACTCGAACTCGAAATGGATCTCACGGTCGACATCGGCGACATGGCCATCCGCGGCATCCTCGACCGTATGGAGGAGGTCGTCGAGACCGACAGCCGAGGGAACGAGAGGAGCGTCCTCGTCATCACCGACTACAAGACGGGCAAGGCGCCGCCCGAGCGATATGCCTCGCAAGCGTTCTTCGCGCTCAAGATCTATGCCCTGATGATCAGGGTCACCCGCGGCGTGACGCCGGACCGTGTCCGCCTGCTCTACCTCAACGGCCCGACCGAGTACACGATGGACGTGTCGGACAAACAGCTCGATGCCATGGAGGGCCAGCTCAAGGCGCTGTGGAAAGCGATCAACGACGCGATCACCAGCGGCCGATGGCCGGCACGCACTTCCGCACTGTGTGATTGGTGTGACTTCAAGGCGACATTGTGCCCCGCGTGGAATGATGTGGAAGGCAACCCGCTCGGTGGCTGACGCCCGTCTCGAGAACGAGCTAACGGTGACCCTTGGTCCGGAGCAGCAGACGACCCTCGACCTCGGGTTCGGCGATGTCACCCGTGAGGTGCGCGTGGGGCCCGAGGCGTGGAACGATCACGCTGGCCTCCCGACGGCCCCGAGAATCGTTGTCGGCGGGCCCGGCACGGGAAAGACCCAGTTCTTGTGCGAGAGCATCGCCAGCGCAATCGAGGCGGGCGACGTCGAGCCGTCGGAGGTCTTGGCGGTCACGTTCTCCCGATCTGGGGTCGACGACCTTCGCACGCGGCTCCGGTCGCGGGTTGGGACCGCCGCACAACGCCTCACCATCGCGACGTTCCACGGCCTCGCGATGCGGCTGATCGAGGCGCACGCATCGGATCTCGGCTGGGCCGTGGCCCCAACGTTTCTCACCAGCGTCGAGCAGGAGCGACTCGTGGCGGAGCTCATGGCCAACGAGGACGAGGCGGCTTGGCCTTCGATGTTCCGGGGCCTCCTCACCACGCCTGCGATGGCGGACGAGGTGACGAACTTCATCCTCAGGGCAGGGGAACAGAACCTCTCACCCGGCGAGGTCGCGGCACTCGACAGGGATCAATGGCGCGCGCTTCCCTCGTTCCTCGACCGGTACCACGCCACGCTACGCCAGCGCAACAGGATCGACTACGCAACCGCGCTCACCGAGGCGTTGCGTCTCATCAGACTGCGTCCTGAGGTCGCATCGCCGTACCGCCTCGTCGTTGCGGACGAGTACCAGGACACCTCGAAGGTGCAGGCTGATCTCGTCCTCGAACTCGCGGCTTCGGATTCGCATCTGGTCGTCGCCGCGGACCCGTACCAGTCGATCTACTCGTTCCGGGGAACCAACATCAACAACGTCTACGACTTCCCGGATGAAGCACGGGCTGCAACGGGAGCCACTGCCGAGCGTTTGATCCTCACGACGTCGTTCCGGGTGCCCTGGGAGATCCTCGATGCAGCCGTCGCAGTCACGGCACGCCAGCTGCCAGGTGGCGCAGGCAAAGTCAACAGCACGAGGACGTCCGGCGCGGTCTCCTGCCACGAGTTCTCTTCCGCTGGGGCCGAGGCCGAATGGATCGCGTCGGACATCGAACGCGTCCACCTCGTCGAAGGCGTCCCGCTTCGCCGGATCGCGGTCTTCGTGCGGAATCAGGGAGACTTCCTCGAGGACCTCGCCCGCGCGCTCGAACGGAGGGGTCTCCCCCACTCCCATGCCGATGACCGCCTCGCGGACGAACCGATCGTGCGGTTCGTCCACGACATCGTCCGGGTGTGCGCCAGGGGCGACGATGCGGCGGCGTCCCTCAGACGTGTGCTGCTCGGTCCATACATGGGCGTCGCGCACGGTCGCGTGAGCCAGCTTCCCCCCGAGGACACCACATGGGCACCTTTCGTCCGCGAACTCGGCCACGAATTCGGCCCCCTCGCCACCTTGATCGATTCGCCGGCCTGGTGCACGGACCGCAACGCCGCTCGTGGCCTCTGGCACCTTTGGACCAAGCTCCCGCAACTCCACTCCGTTGCCACCGACTCCGCCTACGCGCGCGACGCCACAGCGTGGGCGTCGTTCGCACAGGTACTCGACCGCCAGGCCGCCCGAAATCCGACCACCACGCTCGCCGACTACGTCGAGGACGCGGGACGATTCGACTTCGAAGCCGATCCGCTGTTCACCGTGTCGACGCACGACGGAGTGACCCTCTCGACGCTGCACCGTGCGAAGGGAACCGAGTTCGATGTCGTCTACATCGCGGACGCGGTCGAGGGCCACCTCCCGGACCTGAGGGCCCGTGAATCGCTTCTCGGCACCCGTCACCTCAATCCCAACCTTCCGACAAAGACAGCCGACTACGTGTCATTCAGGCTCGACGAGGAGCGCCGCCTCGCGTACACCGCAATGACGAGATCCACGTCCCGCGTCGTGTGGACGGCCACCGTTGCCCGCGATCACGGAGAAGGAGGGGCGCCGAGTCGGTTCATGCGCCTCGTCGCCGCCACATCCCCCGCACCGACCTCCGATCGCCCACTCACGAAGAGGGCGTACCTCGCGGCCCTCCGGCGAACAGCCAGCGATCCCGAACGCGGCGCCGTCGAGCGCATCGCCGCCGTCGCGGCACTGGTTTCGGAGGCCGAAGGCAATCCGCTCGACCGGTACGGCGTGAGGCCGCACGGTATCGACCACGGCATCGCGCCGGACGAGCTGCGACTCTCTCCGAGCCGTGCCAACGGTTACGTGCAGTGTGGGTACAGGTTCGCCGTCGAGAGGTTCCTGCTGTCGCACACCGACGACAGCGTCTACATGACCTTCGGCAACATCATCCACACCGTGTTGGAAGTCACCGAGCGTGCCGCGATGGAGAGCGGCCGTCGAGGCACGGTCGGCGAAGCGCTCGCGAACCTCGACCTCGTGTGGGCGGACTCGGATATGCCCGACGATGCGGTCGGTCGGGCGTGGCTCGAGCGTGCGCGACGCATGCTCAGAGACACCTACGAGGGATGGCCGAGCGCCGCGACGCCGATCGAGCTGGAGGTCGACCTTCCGATCACCTTCGAGGGGGTGCCGTGGACGGGTCGCGCCGATCGCATCGAGCGCATTGACGGCGGAATCCGCGTCGTCGACTACAAGACCGGCTCGCTCGCAACGCAGTCGGAAGCTGCCGAGTCGATCCAGCTCGGGTACTACGCGCTCGCCGCCGCGCAGCATGGGGCGCTCGCGGGCCACGGCCCGGTCACCGAGGCTTCTTTCTGGTTCCTCAAACAGCGCAACAAGGGCGGCATCGCGACGCGCGATTTCGACATGGGCAACCTCGACATGGTCAAGGACGCGATGCGGACGGTCGCAGACGGCATCCGGACGGAGTCCTTCGTCCCGAAGCCAGGCAGCCACTGTCGCTCGTGCGACGCGTATTCCGTGTGTCCAGCACAGTCCGTCGGCGTCGAGGCGTTCTCCCAATGACCGAATTCGTTCCGTCGCTCGAGCAAGGCCGGGTCATCGACCACGGCGAGGAGCCGCTCAGGGTGGTGGCTGGCGCCGGGACCGGCAAGACCACCACGATGGTGCTGCGCATCGCACGGTTCATCGACGCTGGCGGCGACCCTGCACGGGCCCTCGCGATCACCTTCACCAACAAGGCCGCGGATGAACTCCGGGACCGGTTGCGTGGGACGCTTCGCCTCCACCCCGAGGGGCGGGAGCCTGAAGTGGCCACGTATCACTCGTTTGCCGCGTCGATTCTCGACGAGTTCGGGGCGCGAATCCGGCACGAACCCGGGTACACCGTGATGGATGAGGGCCATCGATCCGAACTTGCCGCACGCGTGTTGCGGGACATCGATGACCCTGCCCTCGATCTCACCGCGATCGCCCAGCGCCGCGATGAGCTGTTGACCATCTCGGATGCGCTCAACGACAACCTCATCGACGCGCAGCATCTCGAGAAGTTCGCACCTCGAGAGCTCGATGACATCTGGACAAGGCGACTGGCGCTCGCCCGCGCTGCCGCGGCATTCGCCGAGGCAAAGGCGCGCCACCAGATGATCGAGTTCAGCGATCTCATCGCCCGAGCCGTGAAGGTCGTCGACACCTACCCCGAGGTCGCCGCCGAGATCGCATCGCGGTACGACCAGGTTGTGATGGACGAGTACCAGGACACGGACCCTTCCCAGCGCATCCTCCTGAGGGCGCTGTTCGCCTCGGGACCTGTCATCACAGCCGTCGGCGATGCCGACCAGACCATCTACGAGTGGCGAGGGGCATCGCTCGAGAACTTCGAGGCGTTCCCCACCGACTTCCCGAAGGCCGATGGGATGCCGGCTGCAACCCTTCCCCTCTCCGTCAATAGACGATCCGACCGTCTGATCATCGATCTCGCGAACGATGTCCGTACGCAACTCCCCGCCGTGTCCCACTCGTTCGACCTCGTCCCCAACGACGACGCCGGGGCTGGCGCAGTTGTCGCTTCCTGGTTTCGCACCGATCACGAGGAGGCTTCGTGGATCGCCGAACAGGTGACCGAACGCCACGGCGAAGGCATCGCGTGGAAGGACATGGCCGTGCTGAGCCGCACGCGGGAAGGGCTTCGACCGATCGCCCACGCCCTTCGGGATGCAGGGGTTCCCTTCGAGGTCGGCGCGATGGGCGAGCTCCTCCAGATCCCGGAGATCGCCGACATCGTCGCATGGCTGCGCCTGATCGCAGACCCACGGAACGAGCCGCCGCTCCTCCGCGTGCTCATGGGGGGTAGGTACCGCATCGGCATGGCCGATATCGCTGCGATGCGCACAGCCGTCAAGTCGGGTGCGATCGACGTCCACGAACCACGGCTCATCGATGCTGCGCTCCACGCCGACCGTGTCGAGTTCTCCGAACTCGGGCGCAGGGCGATCGCATCCTTCGCTGTGACGTTCCTCGCGGCCCATCGTGCCGCACAGGCGATGTCGGTGAGGGCGATCGTGGACGAGGTGCTCGACACACTCAAGGTGTGGGAAGAAGTGGCCGCCCTTCCTCCGAACGACGCGCTGACGGCGCGGATCAACCTGACGCGTTTCATCGACCTCGCCGACCGATGGCGCCCCCTCGACGCAACCGCCACCCTCGGCGGCTTCCTGCGGTATCTCGACGCCCTCGACGAGTCGCGCCGTGCTGCCGAACTCGATGCAGCAACCGATCCGAGCGAGGATGCGGTTCGCCTCTCCACTGCGCACGGCGCCAAGGGCCTCGAGTGGAGTGATGTCTACCTCCCCGGCCTCGCCGACAAGGTCTTCCCCGCGGGTATCCGGTCGTACTTCGATCCCGAACGATCGGCCCTCGTGCTGCCATACGACGTCCGCCTCGACGCGGACTCGTATGCGGACGTTCGCGCCGCAAAGTCGGAGGATGAGCGGAAGCGCCTCCTGAAGATCCGCCACGACCATCAGGAGTGGCGCCTTGCGTACGTGTCCGTCACGCGGGCGAAACACCGCTTGGTTCTCTCGGGCCACGCCTGGGATGGGGAGATAAAGAACCCACGCACCCCCAGCGACCTGCTCGTCAAGGCAAAAGAACTCGTCGGGGCCCAGATCGGCCCCTTCTCACATGACCCCGGACCCCGCCCGGAGCCTGCCCCTTGGGTTGACGAAGGGCCAGCACCCGATCCCGTGTTCACCGACGGCTGGGACGGAGCCCTTCGCGAGGCGATCGAGGATCCCGAGTGGTTCACAACCGCATTTCCCGAACACGCCGACGATGTCGCTGCCCGTGTGGCGCAGATGCGACTCGAGATCGAGGATCTCGCCGAGCCGACGGTCGATCCAGAACCGCAACCGTTCGCGACGTCGGTGACGAACCTCGTCGCGCTCGCGCAATGCCCGCTCCGCTTCAAGTGGATCCACCACGACCGACTTCCGCGCCGACCGCGAGCGTCGGCCCTCAGGGGAACCGAATTCCATCGCAGGGTTGAACGCCACAACCTGGGACGGCTCTCACTCGACGATCTCGAGGACGCGACGTATGACGAAGGAGGCCCCGCGGAAGGCCCTTCGGACGCAGCACAGCCAGCAGTCGACCCGTGGGCGGTATTCGAGGCATCGCGGTTCCACGACCGCCCCGCCGACCTCGTGGAGGCGCCATTCGAGATCGCGATCGACGATCGCACGGTGAGAGGCAAGGTCGACGCCGTATACGTCGACGATACGACGTGGGAGATCGTCGACTACAAATCGGGTGCCCCGAAGCAGTCGGATGCGCTGGACGTCCAACTCCAGGCATACGCCGTCGCCGCGTCGCGTGGCGCACTGTCGGAAGATCCACCTGAACAGATCGCCGTCACGTTCGCGTACTTCGGCGTCGATCCCGTCGAAGAGGCGTCACAGCGCGTCGACGACGAGTGGCTCGCGCGGGCGAACGAACGCTTGGCGGTCCTCCTCGAGCAGGCAGACGTCGGTCCGTTCCCTGCGTCGCCGGGAGCGGAATGCCAGTGGTGCGACTTTCTCCACCACTGCGAAGCCGGAAAGGCTTTCCTCGCACACGACGCCTGATCAGACGACTCTGCCCGAGTTCGTCTCGACGAAGATTGTGACCGGTCCGTGGTTCACCAGCGCAACGTCCATGTGCGCACCGAAGCGGCCCGTGCTCGTTGGGACTCCAACCTCTCTGCATTCGTCCACGAACCGATCGAATATCGGCACCGCCACCTCGGGGACAGCGGCGCCGACGAAGCTCGGCCTGCGGCCGTGCTTCACGTCGGCGGCCAGCGTGAACTGCGAGACCGCGAGGATCGATCCGCCGACGTCGCCGATCGACAGGTTCATCTTGCCGTTCGGGTCGGAGAAGATCCGGAGCGCGCACACCTTCGACGCAGCCGAAATCGCGTCCGACTCGGTGTCATCCGCCTCGACCGCCACGAGCACCACAAGGCCGTGGTCGATCGATGCGACGACGGTTTCATCGACGCTGACCGACGCCGAGGAAACCCGTTGTACCACGACTCGCATGTGAGGATGCTCCGAGGGCTGGGCGGGCGCCCAACCTACACTCGCGGCCATGATTCCACGTGCCGTCCTGACGGTCGTTCGCGGCTTTGCCATGGGAGCGGCGGACATCGTTCCCGGTGTATCCGGCGGGACCATCGCCCTCGTCCTCGGTATCTACGAACGGCTCATCGCATCCGTGCGTGCGGGATCGTCCGCGCTCGGCCATGCATTTCGGGGTGATATCGCCGGGGCCCGAAAGTGGTTCTTCACCGTCGAGTGGCGCTTCGTCGTGCCGCTCGTGCTGGGAATCGGACTGGCGATCGCCTCGCTTGCGAACGTGATCGAAACGCAACTCCATCGACGTCCCGAGGTGATGGCCGCGCTGTTCACGGGCCTCGTTGCCGGGTCGGTGGTGCTCGCGTGGCGCCTCCTCAAGCGGCCCGCACGAGCACACATCCTGGTTGCTGGGACCGTCGCCGTCGTTGTGTTCGTGCTGCTCGGTCTCGTCGGGGGAACGACGGAAGACGCGGTCGCCCAGGCAGTCGATCCAGGCGCGCTCGCTTTCTTCGTCGCAGGTGCGATCGCGATCTGCGCCATGATCCTTCCCGGGATCTCGGGCTCCTTCCTCCTCGTCATCCTGGGCATGTACGGACCGGTGCTCGCGGCGGTCACAGATCGGGACGCACTCTTTCTCGGTGTTTTCATGATCGGGGCCGTGGTAGGCCTCGCATTGTTCTCGCAGATCCTCCACTGGAGCCTCGAACACCACCACGACTGGGTTCTTGCGGGGCTCGTCGGCTTGATGGCTGGCTCGATCAGGGTCCTGTGGCCGTGGCCGAACGGCGTGGACTCCACCGCGATCGATTGGCCAACGGGCTCGTGGATCCCGGCTGTCGTCGTGAGCGCGGTCGCGTTCGTCCTCGTGATCGTGATCGGCCGACTCGCTCAGCAGCTCGAGGCTTCCGAAGAGTCGAGGTCATCGGCCGCGTAGGTCTGCTTCGCGGTCCATTCATCCGAGAGTGCCCGTCCCGACCACCGGGTGAGGATCGAGTCCGCAACGAGAAGGGCGTCGACCGCGTACGTGCCGGATCGCACGGCGTCGGCGACCTCCCCCTGCCGATCCCTCGAGGCCGATTCGCTCATCGGGGAGCGTGTTCGCTCTCCGCGTCGGCGATTGGAGGCGAGAGGACCTTGAACAAGACGGGCGACGCGAGCGCAGTGACACCGACGATGAGGACCGCACCAGCAGAGATGCCCTCGCTGATGATGCCCTCGGACACGCCCACTTCCGCCAGGGCGATGATGACGCTCAGCTGGCCGGCGAGCAACACTCCCGCTCCAACGCTGTCGCGCAGCGTGAGGCCGCGGATGAGCAACAAGGGCGAGGGAAGCAACTTCGCGGCGATGGCCACGGCGATGATCCCGACGGCAACGACAAGGACATCTGGTTCCAGAAGCGCGTCGAGTGGGAACTGGATCCCGATCGAGATGAAGAACACCGGGATGAGGAAGCCATACGAGAAACCCGAGAGGCTTCGCTCGAGGTCGCCGGAATTGCGGAAAACGAACGCGAAGATCGCTCCGGCCATGAAGGCACCGAGGATCGGGTCCATGCCGAGCGCGAGCGAGAGGCCGACGAACACGAACAGCAGGGCGAATGAGAACCGGATTCCAAGTTCGTCCGGGTCGTTGCCCGCGAAGAGGCGTTCTGCGAGATCGGGGAACCACCACGCGAGCGTGCGAATCAACCACAACGACACCAGCAGGGTGATGGCGAAGAGGGGAACGGCGAGCAGCTGGACACCCCATCCTGAGTCGACCCAAACCGTGAACACGATGATCCCCGTGGCCGCGAGGAACTCGGCGAGGATGCCGATCACGATCGTCGCCTGACCCTGACGCGTCGAGATCCTCCCGGTCGTTCGCAACGACGGAATGATGATGCCGACCGATGCGGCCGACACCAGCAGCGTGAGGTAGATGCGTTCGTTGGTCGAGCCGAGGTCCACGAACCCGAGGCCGAACCATCCGATGGCCACCACAGCCGCATAGAACACGAGGCCGAACACGATCGGCGACCGTCCTTCCCGTTCGAGCGACGAGAAGTTGATCTCGAAACCAGCAAGGAACATGAGGAGGAAGAGGCCGAGCTCAGCGAGGACGAGCACGAACCCCTCCGACGTCGACTCGCTTCCGATGAGGCCGATCACCTGCGGCCCGATGACGAGCCCGAAGAGGATCTCGAGCACAACGCCTGGAATCCGGATCGCCCGTCCGACGATCGGCAGGACGAACGCGGCGATGCCGATGACGACGAAGGTGACCGCCCCCGGCAGCACCGCTTCGGTGCCCGCAGCTGCGACGATCACGTGCATCTCACAGCTCTGTCGGTACGAACAGCACGGATCCTTCGGCTCTCGACGCGGCCCACACGGCGGTCCCCGGTGTGAGCCTCCCAACGGGAAGGTCAGGCATCGAGAGCACCAAGAGGCGATCCTCCGTTGTGATTCCGGCGAGGACCTTCACGGGGTTCCCGCGAACGACGTGTCGCTCGACATCAACACCCTGCACGGACGCCTCCTGGCGGAGCCATGCGGTCGCGTGCTTCTTCTCCATCAGGTCGTCAGTTCCCATGAAAGAGGGGTTGGCGACCGCGACACCGATCACCTTCGCCCCGGACCTCGTCGCAATGTCGATGGCGGCCCGAGCCGCCATGTCGCCAGAAAGCGTTCGCCTGCTCGGCGCGACGACCCTGTCGAAGCGGGGTTGACCGCGAGTGACGAGCAGGGGGACGCGCCCCGCCCCGAGCCGGTTGATCAAACCGGGCAGCGCTCCGTACGGACGAAGAAGGGACCGCTTCGCAGCCGGCGCCGCGATCACACCGACGCTCTCTTCGAGGGCCAGCGCCACGCATCCGTCGAGAGGATCACCGTCCCAGACCCTCAACTCGACCTCGACGCCGAGCGAGTCTGCGTTCACTCCGCCAAGGAGGCCCTGCAGCTCCTCGGCTTCCGCGACGCTCCGGATCCGCGAGGGATCCTTGTGCAGCACCACGAGATCTGAGGCATTCGAATTCCGGACGAAGTTCGCAGCCTCGAGCACCGACCCTTGCAAGTCGTCGGCGCCATGAAGAGCCACGACAACCCTCCGTCCAAAGTTCAACGGGAAACGGCTGACACCGCCTGCGAACACTCGAACCACTTCCGCGAAATTCGCAGCGGCAGCAACGACCGTGACCTTGTCACCGGCGAGGAGCTTGGTGGCTCCGTGGGGCACGATCAACCGTCCATGCCGCAGAATGGCTGCCACCGTCCAGCTCTCCGAGTGGATGTCCTTGAGCGCGAGGCCTTGTACGGGGGCGTCGGGCGCGATCTCGAACTCGATCGCCTCGGCCTTGCCGTCCGCGAAGGTCGTCGACGCCAACTTCCTCGGCTCCATCGCGATCTCCATGTCGCGGGCAGCGAGCGACGCAGGAATCACCGTGTGCGCCCCTGCTTCCCTGAACTCGTCGACACGGTCAGGGAGGCGTACGAGTGCCACGACCTGATCGACGCCAGCGTCGTGGGCGAGACGCACCACTTCGAGGTTCACGTCATCGGACCCGCTCGCCGCGACGACCGTCACTGCGGTCTCGAGGCCAGCGTTGCGGAGTACGACCGCGCTCGATCCGTCGCCCTCGATCGCATCGATCTCCCTGATCTTGGACGCAAGCCGGAGCCGATCGACATCGGGATCGATCATGGTCACCGACCAGGTGTCGCCCAGGCGACGAATCAGCTCGCGTGCACTCGCACCCGCGCCGACCACTACCGCTCTCATCGTGCCTCCTCGCCCGCCTCGGACGGCATTTCCGACTCCTGAAGCCGGACCGGTTCGAACACGACCTCGAGCATCCCGCCACGTTCGAGGCGATCGACCACGCCGGGGTCGAGTCCGAACGACCTCAGCGTATCCGAACCGGCGGCACCACCTCGACGTTCGACCGATTGGGATTCGAACCGCGGAGCAGCCGCGGCTATCAGGCCTGCGTCGGTTTCGAGGAACGAACCGCGCTCCTTCGCGTGTGGGTGGCCAACAGCCTCATCCATCGTGAGAACCGGCGTGGCACACGCATCGGTGCCCTCGAACACCTCCGTCCATTGATCGCGTGTCCGCGTCAGGAACACGTCTCGGAACAGCGCGTGGAGTTCGGGCCAGTTCGCGGGATCGTCGCGGTCTGGGATGTCCAACTCGTCGAGGCCGAGGCCCGCAAGGAGCGCGGCGAAGAACTGAGGTTCCAACGCACCCACAGCCATGTACCCGCCATCGGCGGTCTCGTACGTCCGATAGAACGGCGCGCCCCCGTCGAGGAGGTTCGATGACCGCTCGCCACTCCACAGCCCCACATTGGCGAGATCGCGAATCGGCGCAAGAAGGGCCGACGAGCCGTCCACCATTGCGGCGTCGATCGTGTCGCCCACGCCGCTTGCCCGCCGTGCGATGAGGGCAGCAAGCAGGCCGACCACCCCGTACAACGCGCCCCCCGCGTAATCACCGACCAGGTTGAGCGGCGGCACGGGCTCGTCCGAGCCGATGGTGGCGAGCACACCGGACAACCCGATGTAGTTGATGTCGTGGCCCGCCATCGATGCGTACGGACCGGCCTGTCCCCAGCCTGTCACCCGCACATAGACGAGGGACGGATTCTCGTCCCGCATGTCCTCCGGACCGAGCCCGAGGCGCTCGGCGACGCCTGGGCGGAAACCTTCGACGACAGCATCAGCCCCAAGGATGAGGGTTCTGGCGATGGCGAGCTCCTCCGGTTGCTTGAGATCGAGGGTCACGAAGATGCGGTTCCTGATCCCGAGC
>QJWC01000083.1 GCA_003235475.1 Acidimicrobiia bacterium
GAGGGAGTGCTGCACAACCAGTGCTGGCTCGACGAGTACCAAGGCATCCTGCGGGTCGTGGTGACCGATGAGGTGCCATGGCGCAGCCAAGGCGAGATCCCAGACACGAGCGTTGTGGCGCTCGAACAGCACGGCCAGAAACTCGAAGAGGTCGGCTCCGTTTCGGGGCTTGGCAAGAACGAGCGCGTGTACTCGGTTCGGTTCGTGGCTGACCGCGCGTACGTCGTGACGTTCCGCCAGGTCGATCCGCTGTACGTCGTCGACCTCGGGGATCCAACCGACCCGAAGGTCGCGGGTGAGCTGAAGATCAACGGATACTCGGCATACCTGCACCCGATCGGCGACCACCTGCTGCTCGGCGTCGGACAGGACGCAACGGACGAGGGCCGCACCACAGGGAGTCAGGTGTCGGTGTTCGATGTCTCAGATCCCGCGAACCCGACCCGGTTGTCTCGCATCCAGTTCGACGACGCATACTCCCAGGCCGAGTGGGACCACCACGCCTTCCTGTGGTGGGGCGAGGACAGCCTTGCCATCCTTCCCCTCGAGCGCTGGGTCTGGCACGAGCGCGATGGCAAGGAAGATCACTTCTCTGGGGCTGCGGTGCTGTCCGTGACCGAGAATGCCATCTCGCAGGTCGCTGAGATCGAGCATCCAGGATTCACGGATCCGGAGTGCTCTGAATGTGGATCGTGGACCGCACCCATCATGAGGTCCATCGTGATCGGTGATCGCCTGTTCACCATCTCAGACTCGGGCATGCTCGCATCGAACATGGACGACTACGACGACAACGTCTGGCTCGACTTCTAGGCAGTCGAAATCATCCGACACACGGGACGCCGAGCGTTCTTGCGTTGCGAACCGCAATGGTGTTCCATTGGGGCAACACGGGAACGCTGGCGTCCCGTGGTTTGCGGAGATCGAAAAGCGAGGAACGATGCCATACCGCGCCGAATACATTTGGCAGGACGGACGCAAGCCCACGAGCCTGTTGCGATCGAAGACGAAGATCGTCCCCGACGGCGCAGAGCCGCCGATCTGGGGTTTTGACGGTTCCTCGACTGAGCAGGCACCCGGCGATAATTCGGACTGCGTGCTGCGTCCGGTCAAGGTCGTCTCGGATCCGATCCGGGGTGGAGACGACAAGCTCGTCATGTGTGACGTGCTCAATCCCGACATGACTCCGCACGAGACGAACACCCGCGTGCTTGCCGTGGAAGCTGAGGAGATGTACGGCGACCAGGAGCCGTGGTTCGGCCTCGAGCAGGAGTACACGTTCTACAAGGACGGCCGTCCCCACGGTTGGCCGATCGGCGGGTTCCCAGCTCCGCAGGGCGGGTACTACTGCGGCGTTGGCGCGGACGAGATCTGGGGTCGCGACGTCGTCGAGGACCACACATGGGCGTGCATGGAGGCCGGACTCGACATCTCGGGTACCAACGCAGAGGTCATGATCGGCCAGTGGGAATTCCAGATCGGCCCGGCAGGGACGGTCGACGTCGGGGATCAGCTGTGGCTCGCACGTTGGCTGCTCTACCGGATCGCGGAGGACTACGACATCTCTGCGACGCTCAACCCGAAACCTGTCAAGGGTGACTGGAACGGCGCAGGCATGCACACCAATTTCTCGACGAAAGCGATGCGCGAGAGCTACGAGCCGATCATCGCGGCCTGCGAAGCCCTCGGCGAGAAGGCGCAGGAGCATGTCAAGCACTACGGGGCAGGCATCGAGGACCGGCTGACCGGTCTCCACGAGACCGCTCCGTGGTCCGAGTACAGCTACGGCGTGTCCGACCGTGGAGCCTCCGTACGCATCCCATGGCAGGTTGCGAGGGACCAGAAGGGCTACATCGAGGACCGTCGTCCGAATGCCAACGCCGACCCGTATGTCGTCGCATCCATGATGGTGAACACGATCTGCAGCAAACTCGCGTAGCCATTTCGTCCCCAGTTTCTGGGGGAGGTGCCGGAGTGAGGCGAGGTCGGTGGGGGCAAGTGTCCTCGCGCGTGATTTCAGGTGCCCCCTCTGGCCCGCCCTCCGGGGCGGCCCTGTCTCCCCCGTCTTCACCGGGGGAGATTGTCTTGTGCCGTACCTCTCGGAGGGCGACGGCAGAGCGGAGCGAGCCAGGGGCATCCTCGCCGACTGAGGTCGGTGTCGACTCAGCTGGGGGTGAGGGCTCGTACGACGTCGAGTTGCGCGAGGAACGCGTCGGTGTCAGCCGAGTACTGGATCACGGCTTCTCGCCGGAGGGTGCCGTCGTCAGGAGCGAGGAGCCCGTCGACGACCGCCTGTGCGGCGTTCACGAGCGCCTGGGATCCCGCGATCGTGGCAGGCCATGCGGACTGGAAGTCGACGGGCACGGTCGTCGCGGCGATCTGATTGGCGAGATCCTGTGCGCCGTCCTTCACCTCGAGGAAGCCGGCTTCCGCCTGGCCCAGGGAGAGTTCGTCTCCCTCCCATGCGGTATTGACTGAGTTCAGATCCTCGAGCAGACCCGAAGCCACGGCCTCGAACCGGTCGACTTCCTGGAGGAATGCCAGCACCTCGTTGGAGAGCGTGGTCGTGGTCGCCGGAGGTTCGGTGGTCGTCGTCGTGGGGGCAAGCGTCGTCGATGTCGACGCGGCGACATCCGCCGGGGGAAGCGCATTCACGAAGATATAGGTGAACCCGATGAGCGCCGCGATGACGATCGGGAGCACCCAGCGGCCTGGCTTTGGATCCTCTTTGCTCACGGTCGGGAGCTTAGGGCACGGCCCTTCCAAGGCTTGGTACGGCTACGCTCGCCGCCATGGATCTCACAGGTCGAAATGCGCTGATCACAGGCGGTGCGGTGCGTGTCGGCCGTGCCATCACGCGTGCGCTGGCAGCCGAGGGCGCCAACGTGTTCGTGCACTATCACTCGTCCGCAGAACCTGCCAGAACCCTCCACGAGGAGGTGCTCGCCACCGGAGTGCGGTGTGCTTCAGGACAGGCGGACCTTTCAGACCCGTCGAGCACGCTCGGCCTCATGGAGCAGGCGACCGAGGCGCTCGGTCCGATCTCTGTGCTCGTGAACAGCGCATCCGACTTCCCGAGGGATTCGATGGCCACCGTCGCATACGAGGGCTTCCGGGCCGCCCAGGACCTGTCGCTCGGTACGCCGCTCTTCCTCACGCAAGCCTTCGCCGATCTGCTTCCCGAGGGGATCGAGGGAGCCGTCGTCAATGTCACGGACGTGAAGACGGAGCGGCCGTACCGGGAACACATCTCCTACATGCTCGCAAAGGGAGGGCTCGACACGTTGACGAAGGCGGCAGCGCTCGCGCTCGCGCCACGGATCCGCGTCAATGCGGTCGCACTCGGCGTCATCCTTCCCCCGCCGGGTGAGGAAAGCCAGTATGTCGAGAACCTCGCGGAGGACCTTCCGCTCGAGCGCATCGGCGGGCCGGAGGTGGTCGCCGACGCCGTGGTGTTCCTCGCAAAGAACGACTTCATCACCGGTGAGATCGTGCGGATCGACGGCGGCGCCCACCTCGTCTAGGTCCTCCGTTACCGTTCGACGATGGATCAGATTCTCATCAAGGACCTCGTCGTTCGCGGCATCGTCGGGATCAACCCGGACGAGCGGGTGAACCGGCAGGACATCCTCGTGAACGTCACGATGTGGGCAGACACCTCGGCCGCTGCGACAAGCGACGACATCGGCGATGCCGTCAACTACCGCACCGTCACGAAGAAGATCGTGAAGCACATCGAGGAGGGGTCCCCGATGCTCGTTGAGCGGCTCGTCGAGGAAATCGCTCACATCTGCCTCGAGGACGATCGGGTCGACAAGGTGGATGTGACGGTCGAGAAGCCGGGTGCCCTGCGGTTCGCGCGTTCGGTGGGAATCTCGATCACCCGTTCGCGCGTTGTACCCCCCACGTAGACACAGGGACGATTGAAATGCCTGACACAACACCTGTCATCCTCTCCGCGGGTTCGAACATCGACGCCGAACGCTGCATGCCGGAAGCCGTGCGGAACCTTCGCCGGCACCCGGACATCGACGTCCTCAAGGTCTCCACATGCATCGCAACACCGTCGGTTGGTGGACCCGACGATGCGCCGGACTACCTCAACGCGGCAATGCTGATCATGACTCGCCTCGATCCGGAGTCGCTGAGGGATGAGCTTCGGAAGATCGAGGACCGACTCGGGCGCGTTCGGACGGATGATCCGAACGAACCTCGGACGATCGACCTCGACATCGTGTACTACGGCGATCTCGTCAAGGACTTCGACGGGTGGACGGTTCCCGACCCGCATGGATTGACGGCAATGTATGTCGCTGTGCCGGCAGCCGAGGTCGCGCCGACGTGGACGCACCCCGTGACTGGACAGGACCTCGAGGAGGTCGCGGCTGGTTTCACCATGGAAACGGCGGTCAAGCACTCATCGTCGATCAGGCTTTCGCAGCCCTACACGACGCGCGAGAGCGACTTCGACGACGTGCGCCAGGTGTACGCCCCTCGGCTTGAATCCCTCGTGAGGGACCAGCTGCTCGAGATCGGCGAGGATCCGGACCGTGAGGGGCTTCAGCGCACCCCGCTCAGGGTCGCGAAGGCCATGGATTACCTCACGAGCGGCTACACGACCTCGCTCGAAGAGGTCGTCAACGATGCGATCTTCGATGCCGAGGGCGCATCCGAGATGGTTGTCGTGAGAGACGTCGAGTACTACTCGATGTGTGAGCACCACATGCTCCCCTTCTTCGGGAAAGCAACCGTCGCGTACCTCCCGAAGGGGAAGATCATCGGGCTCTCGAAGATCGCCCGGATCGTGGATGTGTATGCCCGTCGCCTCCAGGTTCAAGAGCGGCTGACGAACCAGGTTGCCGACGCGATGACCGAGATCCTCGACCCGCACGGCGTTGGCGTCGTCATGGAAGGCAAGCACCTCTGCATGATGATGCGAGGCGTCCAGAAGCAGGAGTCGAGCATGGTGACAAGTGCCATGCGCGGAACTTTCCAGAGCGATTCCCGGACAAGAGCGGAGTTCCTCGAACTGGCTCGCTGACGAGACCGTTTCGGAGCCGGAAGGCGCAGGTATCGTTCGCGGATGCCCTTGGACCAGCTGGGTCGCCCACTCACCGATCTCCGCATCTCCGTCACTGACCGGTGCAGCTTCCGGTGCGTGTACTGCATGCCCAGGGAGATCTACGACGATCACGAGTACCTCGCGCGAGGCGAGATCCTCCACTACGGGGAGATGACGCTGGTTGCGCGGGCGGCTGCGTCGCTCGGCGTGACAAAGGTGCGGCTCACTGGTGGGGAACCCCTTCTCAGGAAGGAGCTGCACTATCTCGTCGCCCAGCTGAAGGAGGTCGATGGGATCTCCGAAATCGCCATGACGACCAACGCCCAGTTGCTCGCTGCGCAGGCTGTGGAACTCGCCGAAGCGGGTCTGGACAGGGTCACCGTGAGCCTCGACGGGCTCGACGACGAGGTGGTCCGTCGCGTCATCGACACGGATGTTCCCGTCTCGGTCGTGCTCGATGCAATCGACATCGCTGAAGCCGCCGGACTCGGTCCCATAAAGATCAACGCGGTGATCAGGCGGGGATGGAACGAGGATCAAGTGATCCCCCTTGTCGAGCACTTCCGAGGAACGGGCCACACGGTTCGGTTCATCGAGTTCATGGATGTCGGCACCACGAACAGCTGGAATCGAGCGGAAGTCGTGCCGACCGCCGAATTGGTCGAGACGATCAGCGCTCGCTGGCCGCTCGAGGTGCCGAAGCGGAGCCACGCGTCCGAGGTTGCCGAGACGTACGCGTTCGCCGATGGTGCGGGAAGCGTCGGCTTCATTTCTTCGGTGACGGCCCCGTTCTGCGGCGACTGCTCCCGATTGCGGTTGTCGGCCGAGGGCCAGCTGTTCACGTGTCTCTTCGCCACCGAGGGCACGGATGTCAAGGCGATGATCCGCGACGGGGCGACTTCGGACGATGTCGCTGAGGTGATCAGCCGCGTGTGGACCAACAGGGACGATCAGTATTCGCAGCTCCGAGGGGCGGTCCCGCTCGACATGCCGCGCGTCGAGATGAGCTACATCGGCGGCTGAGCAGACACGTCGTCGGCGGGTGACCCGGCGGTCCCGTCAGCCGTTGGCCACCATGCGAATGTCTCCCAACAGAAGGTGCCAGCTCAGCACAATCACCGAGAGTGGAACGGCCCATGCGATGTCCACCGTCCAGGGGGCAGTCCGGAACGGGTATTTGTGCGCGAACTTGGCACTGTCGCCGATCGCGCCGCGCTGTGTGAACCCCAGCGACCGTCGTAGCGCATATCCCGTTCCGTTGGCTGAAAGAGTTGTCGTGAACCTGAATCCGGAAAAGAGCCCGTCGAGCCGATTGCCGATCGGTGTCTCGGTTTGCACTAGTCGGCGACGATCAGTCGTGACCTTGTAGCCCCCGACGACGCGTGACTGCTCGTCCACGTATGCCCTGCGATCGCTGGCTCTGAAGAGAAGCTCCTTCTCTCTTCCCGAGCGCTTCGTCTTCGTGGGCCTTGGGCCGGGTTCTTCAGCACCTACGTGCCATTGCAGTCCGGGCCGGTCGGGGAAGGTGACGGTTGTGACGCGTACCCGAAGGACGCCATCGAAACCGCGGGCAGACTCCATGTCGAACCGGGTGCCCACGTTCGCGACTTCAACGTCGTCGACGACGAGCACGTACGTCGATCCTTTCAACCTGTTCAATGGGTCCCCTGCAGGCACGAAGCGGGCCACACCTACCACGGACCGGTCGGCGGAGCGATCCGCCGTTGCGGGACGTTCCGGAACCGAGTCCGAATGGGTGCTCTGTCGTTCCGACCCACCGCCATCGTCCCCTGCGTTCGGTCGGAGATCCTGCGATGTCGACTCGGCGTCGATGCGGGCGGCGCGCAGGAGATCATCGCTGCTCATCGGCGACTTCCTGTCGTCTTCCATCGTTTCAACATTTCCCGTGCGAGCGCACTTCCGTATGGGATCGAACCTACCAGCCGCTCCTGTGCCGCCGCCAGGGTTGTCGCTGGATCTGTGGGGAGTCCTGTCAGAGCCGTGGTACGACCGTCGGACGCCTGGATTCTCGCCAGATCAGGATCGCGACCGCAAAGACGAGCATCAGGAATGGGAACACGAGGGCGGCGAGCGACTCGAACAGCGTTCCGAGGATCACTTCGAGGACGATGAACGGTGCGGCGCCTGCTGCCACCACGGCTGGCGGGAGGGCGACCGAGGCGTTCGCCGTGAGCATGCTCGACACGACGCTGCGTTCTTCCCGCATCTCCTGAGCCTTCTCTGAGCTCGGAGCCTGGAGCGTCGCGGCATCTCCGATGACGGGTGGCGCAGCGAGGGCAGGGTCGTCCGTGCCACCCCCGGATCCTTCTCCACCCGAGCCTCCGCCGGCCGCGGGTTCGGTCGTCGTCGTGCCGCCTCTGGTCGTCGTCGTGGCGGTGCTCGTGGTGGTCGTGACCGACCCTCCTTGGGTCGTTGTGGTGACGCTCGGCTGGGTCGTTGTGGTGTCGGCCGGTTGGGTCGTTGTGGTCGTCGTCTCGCGCGGCTTCGTGGTCGTTGTCGTCGTCACAGTCGGCTTGGTGGTGGTGGTCGTCGATGTCGACGTCGTGGTGGTTGATCCCGAGGGCAATGTCGGCAGAAGCGACTGTGTGAGGTCCTTCACCTCCCTCACCGCGATGTCATGATTCTGCTTCAGCGCATCCTTTGCGAGCAGGATCGTCCAGTCGATCTGCCCACCGAGTAGGAGCGCGAGTGCGTTGAGGTCGGCCAACGCTTCGTTGTAGATGGCATCGAGCGCGGCGAGAGCGTTTGCCTCGTACTCGAGGAGCTCCTCCTGCGTTTCGGCCGAGAGTGCCCTGGCGGTGAAGTCGTCGAGAACCTTCTGGTTGTCCTGCTCCGCGCGATTGACGATTGCCCATGCCTCTTCGTTCCCGCCCTGCACGGTGATGGCACTCGCAGGAAGGGCGAGCGCGACGAACGCGGCGACGACGACCGCGTAGATCACGACCAAACCGAGGCTTCTTCGAGCCATCTTCTTGTATCGGCGCCTTTCGTCGGTCGCTTGAGGATGCAGCGCCTCAAGGGGCCTTGCGGAGGTGCCGAAGAACTTGCAAGTCCTTCAAAGGAGTTCGCGGGTGCGCAGAGTGCTGAAGAGCATGCTGGGGGCCGTTGCGGTGTTTGCCGTTGTGGTCGCGATGCTCGCGCTCGTCTCGAAGCTCGCGACCGAGGAAGGCTCTTCCCACGTCGCCCAGGAAGGTCAGCGGGCGATCGTCGCGGAGGCCACGCTCAGCTCGTTGTCGGCACTTCGCAATGCTGCAACACAGGCGAACCTGCTCGAGAACGGCCGTGCGCAGGGGTGGGTCGATGACGACGCCGTCGCGTCTGCGATCGCCACCGTGGGAAGGGTGACAACCGAGTACACCCGTCGTACGGCTCAGCTCGTCGCCCAGCTGCCCCCTGACGAGTCGGCACCGATCACCGCGACCTCAGCCGCACTGTTGGGGGACGTCCACGCGTTCATCGACGTCTTCGCGAATCCGCCCGTCGATGGCGAACTGCGGATGGCGGAGGTGCCGACGTCTTCCTACGAGGACGCCGTGGTGGCTCTTGTCGAGGCAAGGGACGCTCGCGTCCTGGGCGTGCTGGTCGAGGCGGACTACGCGGGCCAGGTCGCAGACGCCGTCCGGTTCATCGTGGTGTTCGTGATCCCGTTCACCGTGATTCTCGTGGTGCGGTCCGTGATGCGACGTCGTCGCGAGCGCGATGCCCTCGCCGCGGAGGTCGCCTACCAGGACACGATCATCTCCTCGAAGGATGAGTTCGTCGCCAACCTGTCGCATGAGCTGAAGACCCCGCTGACGGGGGTGTACGGGTTCGCCCTTGCCCTCGACGAGGGTGGGCTCGATGACCCTGAGACCGCGCGCGAGTTGACCGGAATGATCGTCAGCGAGGCGAGCGAGCTGTCGCGGATGGTGGATGATCTCATCACCGCCGGCCAGATCGAGACCGGGAATCTCGCGATCACGACCGAGGACATCCCAATCGACGGCGAGATCCGCGTCGTGATCGAGCCCTTCCAGCGCATCGGTGTGGACATCACCTACGACGGCTCCGAGGACACGGTGGAAGTCGACCGTCGCCGGTTCCGTCAGATCCTCACGAATCTCGTCTCGAACGCAGTGCGCCACGGTGGCGATCGGATCGAGATCTTCTCCGAGTACGGGACTGGGCATGTGTCGATCTTCGTGATGGACGATGGCGACGGAATCGAGGCGGACGGTGTCGAAACCCTCTTCGAGCGGTATCAGCATCAGGGAACCGGGCCGCTGCTGCAGGGGAGCGTTGGCATGGGCCTCGCGATCGCTCACTCGCTCGCCGTCGCGATGGGCGGCTCGCTCAACTACACGCGTTCGAGCGGATACACCTACTTCGTGCTTCGCCTTCCGTCGCACAAGGTCGCTCGGCTCAACCAGCGCGTCGACCACATGTCGCTCGGCGACGAGACGGCGGCCAAGGCCTCGAACGAAGTCGCGAAACTCTTCGCCAGGTAGATCGGCCGGGGGTGTTGTATCGCCCCGATGGGTGTGACACGGTTTGCGCCGTGGAACCCGCAATCTTGCTCCTCGTACCAGTGATCGTGCTGACGATCGCACGGATCGTCGGCGTGATGTGTAGATCGATCGCCGCCGCCGGTCACAGCCTTTGGAGAGGTGCCGCTGGGAGGGTCGTCGTGCCAGTGGCGACCGCCCTGGCCCTCATCGCCTCCGTTCGAACTTCGGCGATCGCCGCCACCCCTCCCGCGGGTGCTCGGCTTGTAGCCCGTCCGAGTTCGACCGAGCTGCTCGACTCGCCGAAGCCGCCTACAGCTGTCTCCTCGCCTTCTGTGAGATTCGTGCCTGACCAGCCGATGCCGCGACGTGCTGAGACGACGTACGTGGTACAGCGGGGAGACTCGCTGTGGCGCATCGCCAAGTCGTGGCTGGGTGCCACCGGCCGGCCGGACGACGGCGCGTCCGTCGGACGGCTTTGGCGGGCGATCTACGCGCGGAACCAGGCCGTGATCGGCGACGACCCGGACCTCATCCATCCCGGCCAGCTCTTCACCATCCCGGAGGCCTAGAAAGTGGAACGAGAAGAAGTCGAGACCATCCCTTGGTCGAACCTCGTGATGGAGCCGTCGCCACGCTTCGATCGCCGGTGGACGCTCTACGCGGCGGTAGGCGCGGTCGCGGTGGCCGCGGTCATTGGGTTCAGGGCGATGACAGCTGGGGGTCAGCCGTCGCCACCGCTCGTGGCCGAGGCGCCTCCGACGGCCACGACGATCCCCGAGTCGGCGATGGTCGTGACCGAACAGGATCTTCGGACAGCGCCCTCGAGAATGGACGCCGCCGTCTCGCTTCGGGCAGAGTGGTTCGTCACGGACTTCTTCACAAACGACGGGTCGCCGGAGACCGAGACATCGATCCGTGACGCGCTCCATCCCCTGGCCGAATCGGTGGACCTTGCCGCGATTCGACCACCCGGTGCGTATGAGACATTCGTCGAGTGGGCCAAGGTCGTCGAGGTCGGTTTCGACGGAACCGACTACCGCGCCGTCGTCGCCTTTCGAGCTCTCACGCGTGTCGGTGACGCGTACCGCCGCGAACCGGTGCGAGCAGCCGAGCTCGGCATACGCGTCGTGGACGGGGTACCGATGATCAGCGTGCTCCCGGTGGAGCTAGACGGATTCTGGACGGACCGTGCCGCGGACTGACTCAGCGGTCGGCGCGGTGGAACCGGTGGTTCACATCCGGACCCGCTCATTCCTCGGGTCGTACATCGGCCGAAGGTTCACCGACGCAGGGACTCGATCACCCGCGACCCGGATCTCGAACGACGATGCCGCGAGGAGGTCGGCGGTCACGCCGTCGGGGTGCTCGACGTATCCCATCCCCATTGCCCCACCCAGCGTGTGGCCGTACGCGCCGGATCTGAGATAGCCCACCGGATCCCCGTCCATCAGGATCGGCTCTTCGCCGTACAACAGCGGTTCGGGGTCTGTGAGGAGGAACTGCACGAGCCTCCGCTTCCACGGGCGTTCGGACCGCTCATTCTCGAGTGCTTGGCGGCCGACGAAGTCGCCGGGCGCATCGAGGTCAACGGCAAACCCGACGCCCGCCTCGAACGGGCTGTCGGTGTTCTCCATGTCGAGCCCGTAGTCCCTGCGCCCGGCCTCGGTGCGCGTGCTCTCGAGCGTCTCCATGCCAGCGTGGGCGAGGCCGAGACCCCTCCCGACCTCGACGACTCGGTCGTAGACGGACACGGCGAACTCGGTCGGAACGTAGAGCTCCCATCCGAGTTCGCCGACGAAGCTCATGCGGAACGCCATTCCCGGCGCATGGTGCACGTCGATGTGTTGCGCGGAGAAGTAGGGGAAGGCGTCGTTCGACAAGTCGGCCGTCGTCACCTGCGACAGCAGCGCTCGGGAGGACGGCCCCTGGACGCTCAGCAGTGCCCACGCTGAGGTGACGTCGGTCACCGAAACACGGTCGTATGCCGCGGCTGCACGACGGATGATGCGCTCGGTCCTCCTGTGGAATGCCTCAGCGACCACCGCGAGGAAGGTGTGTTCCCCGGTGCGCGTGATCGTGAGGTCGGCGAGGATCTTGCCCGCGGGATCCATGAACTGGGTGTACACGCACCGTCCAACCGCGACGTCGACGTTGTTGCCAGCAACCGAGTTGAGGGCTGCAGCCGCATCGGCGCCCTCGATGAGGAACTTCGACATTGCTGACAGGTCGAACAGCGCGACGCCACTTCTCACCGCGTGGTGTTCGGCCGCGTGGAGGTCGAACCAGTCCTGGCGGCCGTACGTCAGCTGTGGCGTGTGGACGAAGCCCTCCGACCCGAACCACCCGGCGTTCTCCCACCCGGACGACTCGACGAAGTGGGCGCCTGCCTTCGCCAATCGTTCGTGGACCGGTGAGCGGCGTACGTTGCGGGCGAGCTGCGGGCTCGAGTGGGGCCACGATCCCGTCGAGTGCAGTCTCCCGAGGAGTTCGACGCTCCGCTCGGCGAGGTAGCTGCGGTTCGTCTGGAAGGGGAGGAGCCGCGCGGGATCGATGTCCGTCACGTCGAGGGGTGGGCGACCGTCGACGATCCAGTTGGCGATGATCGATCCCGCACCGGCGCCGGTCAGGATGCCGAGCGAGTTCATGCCGGCGGCGATGAAGAACCCGTCGAGCTCCGGAGCCTCACCGATGAGGAACCCGTTGTCCGGGGTGAAGCTCTCGGGACCGGTGAAGAGCTTGCGGATCCCGACGTTCTCCGTGTCGGGGAGCGTCTCCATCGCGATCTCGAGGAACGGTCCGAGTCGGTCCCAGTTCGAAGGGATCTCGCCGAAGCTGAAGTCGTCCGGAATTCCGTCGAGTGACCACGGGGCCGATACGGGCTCGAACAGGCCGACCATGAGGCCGCCGGTTTCCTCCCGGTAATACGCGTAGCGGTCCGGGTCCTCGAAGATCGGAAGATCCGGGGATACGCCGTCGATGGGCTCGGTGAGGAGGTACGCGTGCTCGCACGCTTGCAGTGGCACCGAGACGCCAGCCATCGCCCCGAGCTGACGTGCCCACATGCCTGCTGCGTTCACGACGAATTCGCACTCGATGTGGCCACGGTCGGTGTCGACACCGGTGACCCTTCCGGCCTTCCCCGTGACGCCGGTCACCCTGACGCCCTCGGCGATCGTGATCCCGAGTTGGCGGGCGCCTTTGGCGAGCGACATGGCGACGTTCGCAGGGTCCGCCCGTCCCTCGTTCGCCGTGTAGTACCCGCCGATCACCGTGGTCGTATCCAGTTGCGGCCAGAGGTCGGCGACCTGGTCCTTCCCGACGTACTCGCGATCGATGCCCATGAGGCGCAGGAAGTCGGCTTCGCGCGCGAGTTTGTGCATGCGCTCAGGGCGGCTCGCGGTTTGCAGATAACCGACCGGGCGGAAGCCCGTCGAGAGACCCGTCTCGTCTTCGAGGATCTCGTAGAGGTCACGGGAGTACTTCGCCATCCAAGCAAGGGTCTCGGTCGTCATCCCACCAGAGACGATCAGCCCAGCAGCGTGCCATGTTGTACCCGAGGTGAGCTGGCTCTGCTCGAGGACGACGACATCAGTCCACCCGAGGTGGCCGAGGTGGTACGCGACCGCGCTACCGATGACGCCTCCGCCAACGATGACGACTTCTGCCCGGTCGGGAACCCTTGCTTCCACCATGGTTGGGCGGGCTCAGCTGGCGAAGGCCAATTCGAGGATCTGCGCGATCTCGGGAGCCCCGACGTCCCAGTCGAACGCGGGGTCTGCGGTGACGGTCACGAAGTCAGCGGTCAGGAACACGGAGCGAACGCCCTCGATTGCAAGGATCTCTGCAACGAACGCATCGGCATCTTCCGGATCTCGGTACGTCGAGGGGCCGCCAACGGGCACGCCCACGATGAATTTCGCGGCGGCAGGGTTCGGCGTGCGCTCTACTGTGACGGCCATGCGGTCCCTCCTTCACGTCCCGGACCACTGTACCGGTGACCCACGATGATCATCGGGGCCGATGTTGGGGGAACGTTCACTGATCTGGTCGCGGTCGACCTCGGCCGGGTGACCACGAACAAGGTTCCGACCACCCCCGACCAGTCGGTGGCTGTCGTGGAAGGATCGATCGAACTTCGTGGAGATGCCTCGGTCTCTGCGCTCGTCCATGGAACCACGGTCGCCACGAACGCCCTCCTCGAACGGAAGGGTGCCCACACGGTCCTGGTCACCGACGCCGGATTCGAGGACGTGATCGAGATCGGGCGGCAGGATCGACCGTCCCTGTACGACCCGCTCGATGACCGGAGCGAGCCGCTCGTTGCCAGGGATGACCGGATTCCGTCCGATGACCTTGGCTTGATCACGGATGCCGAGGCGATCGCGGTGGCGTTGATCGATGGGCACATCGACGGTGATGCGGAGCTCGCCCTCGCCGGTGCGGTGTCAAGCCGGTTCCCTGGTGTCCCGGTCAGCGTCTCGTCGGTTGTTGCCCCCGAGTTCCGGGAATTCGAGCGAGTGGCGACCACCGTTCTCAACGCCTACTTGACCCCGGTCACGGCCTCGTACCTCGATCGACTCGATGCACGGTCCAGCGAAAGCGGACTCACCCCTTCGGTTGCGGTGATGCGTTCATCAGGCGGCGTCATGTCCGTTCCAGATGCCGCTTCGCTGCCAGCTGCGGCCCTCCTCTCAGGCCCGGCGGGAGGTGTCGTTGCGACCCGGTTGGTCGCAGCGAGACTCGGTCGGGACCATGTGATCTCGTTCGACATGGGAGGAACCTCGACGGACGTGTGCCGAATCGCCGGCGGGCTGATCGATGTGTCCTACGAGCGATCGATCGACGGGTATGTCTGCAGGCTTCCCTCGGTAGGCGTCCACACCGTCGGGGCGGGCGGTGGCTCGATCGCGTGGATCGATCCGGGCGGTTCGCTCCGTGTCGGGCCGAGGAGCGCCGGTGCCCATCCCGGCCCTGCCTGTTACGGGAGGGGAGGGACCGAGGCGACCGTGACGGATGCCAACGTCGTGCTCGGGAGAATCGACCCGGGAGCGATGCTCGGAGGCGAGGTGAGCGTCGATGCCGACGCGGCGTCACTCGCCGTCCAGCGCATCGGAGACCGGCTCGGGCTTGACGTCTTCGAGGCGGCGATGGGGATCCTCACGATCGCGGAGGAAGTCATGGCTGGCGCGGTTCGCACGGTGACCGTCGAGCAGGGCGCCGATCCATCGACTGCGAACCTCGTTGCCTTCGGGGGTGCTGGCGGACTCCACGCAAGCGCCGTAGCTCGCCGCCTCGGAATGCGGTCCGTCATCGTTCCCCGCCACGCCGGCGTATTCAGCGCCGTCGGGTTGCTTCTCGCACCTCCGCGGGCGGATCT
>QJWC01000075.1 GCA_003235475.1 Acidimicrobiia bacterium
GACGCTCAGAGCTTCATTCGTGCTGTGGCGCACCGATCCGCACGTGCGCACGTCCGGCATTCATGTGCGACCCGAACGTGGGATCGACCGCATGAACAGGTCTCGCGCGTATGCCTTTACCCTGTGCGCCGGACCGATACCCCAGCCGGATCGGAGCCTCATGAACATCGCACTCATCGGCGCAGGAAGGGCAGGCGGCGCGCTCGTGATCGCCGCCCGCCGGTCCGGTCACACGATCGTGTCCATCCGGAGCCGATCTGCGCAGTCCACCGCCCGCTTTGCGGATCTTGTCGCCGCCGACGCAGGGCCACCAGACCTCACCGTGATCGCGGTGCGCGACGACGCGATTCCCACGGCGGCCTCCACACTCGAAGATGACCGACCTTCCGCTGTGGTGCACATGTCAGGCGCTGTTCCAACGTCGGTGCTCGCACCGCTGGCGGAGCGAGGCTGGATGGTCGGATCGTGGCACCCGCTGCAGACCCTTCCCACTCCCGAGGTCGGTGCCGAGCGGCTCGCGGGAAGCTGGGTTGCCGTGACCGCTGGCGAGCCGCTGCGCTCGGAACTCCACGCGTTCAGCACGTCGCTCGGGTGCAAGCCATTCGACCTTCGTGACGAGGACAAGGCTGCCTACCACGCGGCAGCCGCCGCAGCCGCCAACTTCGTTGTCACCAGCCTGTCCGTCGCAGAGCAGCTCGCTGAGCAGGCGAGCGTGCCGTTCGAGGCGTACCGGCCGCTTGTCGACGCGATCGTCGAGAACACGTTCGCCCTCGGTGCCGAGCAAGCGCTGACGGGTCCCATCGCCCGCGGTGATGTCGCAACAGTCGTTTCCCACCTCGCGACGGCTGATGCAACGGACCCGGCACTCGGCGCCATGTTCCACGCGATGGCACGGGCCACGGCCGAACTCGCCGGATCGGGTCCCGAGATGCGGGAGGCCATCGGATGATCGTTCTCGACACCTTCTCGTCGGTTCGGGCCGCTGCGACCGGGTCAATCGGTCTCGTACCGACAATGGGTTACGTCCACGAGGGCCATCTCTCCCTTCTGGGGCGCGCCGTTCCTTCGTGAACCCGACCCAGTTCAGCAACCCGACGGACATCGAGACGTACCCGCGCGATATCGAGCGGGATGCGATGTACGCGGCCGACGCCGGTTGCCACATCCTGTTCGCCCCTCGTGTCGAGGAGATGTATCCCGATGGTTCGAGCACCACCGTGTCCGTGGGTGGCGTGACCATCGACATGGAGGGTCAGCACCGGCCTGGCCACTTCGATGGCGTGGCGACGGTCGTCTCCAAGCTCCTCGCCGGCATCCAGCCGAACCGCTCGTACTTCGGGCGGAAAGACGCACAGCAGCTTGCCGTGGTGAAGGCCCTGGCTCGGGATCTCGCCTTTCCCACGACGATCGTCGGGATGTCTGCAGTCAGGGAACGGGACGGTCTGGCGCTGTCGAGCCGCAATGTGCGCCTCGTGGGCGAGGACCGTGCCCGATCGACCGTGATCTCGAGCGCGCTGATGGACGCTGCCGATGCGTATGAGGCCGGCGAACGAGACGTGGAGGTCGTCAGGGCAGCGGTTGGTGATGCGATCCGGTCGTTCGGCATCGAGGTCGAGTACGTCGAACTCGCTGATGCCGCCACCGCGCGCGTTGCGTCCGAGTTCGGCGGCGAGCAGTTCCTCGCGGTCGCGGCCCACGTGGGCACCGTGAGGCTGATCGACAACATCTGGTTCGACGGCGATTCGCATGCCGTCGACCGTGGGACGATGCTCTCTGAACCGAGCATCCTGTATGGAGGCACCTGATGCTGCTGACCGTTGACGTTGGAAACACCCAGATCGCGCTCGGGATGTTCGATGGGAGCGAACTCATCGGCCATTGGCGGGTATCCACAGACCCGACCGCGACGTACGACGAGATCCGCCTGCAGCTGACGGGCATCCTCGGCGTCGATGGCTTCACCCAGGAAGACGTCGGAGGGCTCGCGGTCTCGAGCGTCGTGCCTGCGATCACCGCCACCATCAGAAGAGTGGCACCGAGCGTCGTCGCCGGACCCATCGTCGTGGTGGAACCGGGGACCCGAACGGGCATGGCGATCGAGATCGACAATCCGCGGGAGGTCGGCGCCGACCGCATTGTGAACTCGGTGGCCGCGCGCGAGAAGTACGGTTCACCCGTAGTCGTCGTCGACTTCGGAACGTCGACCAACTTCGACGTCGTCGGCACGAGCGGCGCCTACCTCGGCGGCGCGATCGCACCGGGGCTCGAGATCGGTACGAATGCCCTCATCGCTGGTACGGCGGCCCTTCGCAGGGTGGAGTTCACCGCACCGAGATCGGTCGTCGGCAAGGGGACGGTGGAAGCCATCCAGTCCGGGGCGATCTTCGGCCACGCCGGTCTTGTCGACGGCATCATGGACCGCATCTGCCATGAGATCGCCGGGACGGATGCCGGCGACGTGACAAGAGTGGCGACCGGGGGATTGGCATCTACCATCGTGCCGCACTGCCGGAGCGTCGACACGATCGATCCCTACCTCACGCTCGAGGGCCTGCGCATCATCTACAACCTGAACCAGGATCACGAATGACCGAACCCACCGATCGACACGACGAGGGCGACGACCTCGAGTCGCACGCCCTGACGAAGGATCGGGTCGACAAGTACAGGAGGGTCATTGAGGGCGGCGGGTTCCCATATTCGTTCAACCGTACACACACGTCTGGTGACCTTCGAGCCCAGTATCGGGATCTGGAACCGGGCACCGAAACCGGCGACGAGGTCACGGTCGCCGGGAGACTGATGAACACCCGCGACATGGGGAAGCTCACCTTCGCGGTGCTCTCGGACGTCGACGGGACCATCCAGTTGTTCGTTGACGAACGGAAGCTGGGATCCGATGCCTTCGCGGCGTTCGCGGATCTCGACTCCGGCGACTGGGTTGGTGCGACCGGGGAGGTAATCACCACGAAGCGGGGAGAGCTATCGGTCCGGATCTCCGAGTTCACGTTGCTTCAGAAGAGTCTCCGCCCCCTGCCGGACAAGTGGCACGGCTTGAAAGACATCGAGGCGCGTAGCCGATACCGGTACCTCGACCTCATCGCGAACGAGGATGCGAGGGCCACCGCGAGAGCGCGAGCCACGATCGTTGCAGAGCTCCGGCGCCAGTTCGAGATGCGCGGCTACGTCGAATTCGATACGCCGACGCTGCTCTCACAGGCGACCGGCGCGAACGCGACCCCCTTCGAAACGCATCACAACGCGCTCGACCTCGACATGTCGTTACGGATCGCCACGGAGTTGTACCTCAAGCGCCTGGTGGTCGGAGGGCTCGAGAAGGTGTACGAGGTCGGCCGCATCTTCCGCAACGAGGGCGTCGACGCCACCCACAACCCCGAGTTCACGATGCTCGAGTCCTACGAGGCGTTCGCCGACTACGACACGATCATGACGCTCGTTGAAGAGGTCTTCGCAGCCTGCGCGATCGCGGCCACCGGCGGAACCGCCATCGAATATGGGGGCCGGCCCCTCGACCTCGCTGGGCCATACCGACGAGCCACGATGCTCGATCTCGTCCAGGAGCACGCCGACACCGACCTCGACTACGACAGCGACCGAGCGGCACTCGTCGACCTCGTAACGTCACACGGCGTGGAGCCACAGGACGTCTGGGGCGCAGGGAAGCTCATCGAGGCCATCTTTGACGCGGTGGTCGAGCCGCACCTCTGGGATCCGACGTTCGTCACCGAATACCCGATCGAGGTATCGCCGCTTTCGAGGGCGCACCGCTCCAAGCCTCACGTGACCGAGCGGTTCGAGATCTTCATCGCGGGTTCCGAGTACGCGAACGGGTTCAGTGAACTCAACGACTCATTCGACCAGCGTGCAAGGTTCGAGGCGCAGGCCTCGAGGAAGGTCGCGGGCGACGACGAGGCCCACCCGATCGACGAGGACTACCTCCGAGCTCTCGAGTACGGCCTCCCGCCCACGGGCGGCCTCGGAATCGGCGTCGACAGGCTGGTCATGCTGTTGACCGATAAGCACCACATCAGGGATGTGATCCTCTTCCCGACAATGCGCCCCGAATAGCGCCAGAGGCTTTCTCCCTCGCCGACGGCGGGGAGAAGGGCCGCCCGGAGGGCAGGTCAGAGGGGGCACCTGACATTCCCGCCTGGGGACGTTTGCCCCTCCGCCGTCGCTTCGCGCGGCCACCTCCCCCAGATACTGGGGGAGGAATGGTCTAGGTTCGCGCGGACTCCACTCGATCGAGGAGGTACTGGTCGAGGTTCTCGATGATCTGGGCGAGGGGATTGCCCGGAATGCGCTGGGCCGCCTTCTCGGCCACGCGTATGCGCTCCACGGCCTCGTCGAGGGCGGCATCAACGTACCCACCGCCGACGGTGATCCGGATCACTTCGGCGATGGCTTCCATGCTGTACGGGCGCCCGCCCGAGAGCAGCTCACGGATAGCTCTTCCCTCGGTTCCATTTGCGGCGAGCAGCACCGGCAGCGTGAAGGTTCCCTCACCGATATCGCTGCCAGCAGGTTTTCCGAGGAACGCCTCGTCGGCGACGAGGTCGAGGACGTCATCGGTGATCTGAAAGACGAGGCCCATTTCCCAGGCCCATTCGGAGATCGCCTCGATCGTGTCCCTGTCGCATCCGCCGGTCATCGCTCCGAGCCGCGCTGAGGTGCGGATCAGCGAGGCGGTCTTGCCACCGATCACGTTGCGGTACCCATCGGGCCCATGATCGAAGTCGTCGGCCCACACCAGCTCGCTCACCTGGCCCTCACACAGCGTGGCGTACGTGCGGGCGATGAGGGCAACGGCTTCCTCGCCGAGCGGCGCCGCAACCTCGGAAGCTTTTGCGAGGAGAAAGTCCCCGGCCAGAATCGCGGCGGTGTTGTCCCAATTGGCGTTGGCGGACGCGACCCCGTGCCGCGTGTCAGCGTTGTCGATGACGTCGTCGTGGTACAGCGATCCAGCGTGGACGAGCTCGACGGCAACGCCTGCTTCGATCGGCTCCGATCCCTCGTTCGGGCCGAGTTCAGCAGCGACCATCGCCAGCAGTGGCCGATACCGCTTCCCGCCGGCGAGCAGCAGGTGCTGTGCGATCTCGGTCAGGAAGGGCGTCTCGGCGACCGTGACCTCGACGAGGCGGCGTTCGACGGCCTCCATGCGCTCCCATACACGCGGCAGCGGGACGAGATCCTGGAAAATGGGTCGATCCACCGTGTTCCTTCACTCCGAACGGGGAATGCCGATGGTACAGGGAGCGTTCCGTGTAGCGACCGGCGCGCAAGGCCGGGACCGCAAGGGTTCCTCAGGGTTATCGGACCCCGCTCCTATACTCCAAGAGGCGCCCCGGTTTCGGAGCGCCGTATGTGTATGTGAAGGTGAAGAGCGGTGTTTGAACGGTTTACCGAC
>QJWC01000099.1 GCA_003235475.1 Acidimicrobiia bacterium
TCGTACGGCATGGGCATGCAGTCCTCGGGATCGGTGCAGATCACGAAGGACGTCGAGCACGACATTCACCGCCGCCACGTCATCATCGTCGAGGACATCCTCGATACCGGCCTCACGCTCGACTTCGTCGCGGATCGCATCCGCGTCGGGAAGCCAGCTTCGATTGCCACGTGCGCCCTACTCACGCGGGAGGGCTCAGAACCCCCTGATTACTGGGGAATCACCGTTCCGCCGGGGTTCGTCGTCGGATACGGAATCGATTATGCCGAGCAGTATCGATGGCTCCGAGCGATCAAAACGGTGGCATCTTCGGGCGACGATGACGGACAAACGTGACCAAACCGCTCCGCGGGAGGTATCTTGAGCGGCGTCCACACGTCGCCGCGGATTGATCTGGCGGGCGACTCGCCACGAACGATCGGCTCGCTGCTCCATGTCCTCAGACCTTCCCATCATCATCCAAGGCGGTATGGGCGCCGCAGTCAGCGACTGGAGGCTTGCCTCCGCGGTGTCGTCCAGAGGCCAACTCGGCGTCGTGTCAGGCACCGCGCTCGACATCATCCTCGCCCGCCGACTGCAGATCGGCGACCCCGGCGGCCACATGCGGCGCGCGCTCGCCGCGTTCCCCCTCCAGGACGTGGCCAAGCGCATCCTCGACAAGTACTTCGTCGAGGGTGGAAAGCCGGCGGGCAAGCGCTTCACTACGAAACCGATGGTGTCGCACAAGCCTTCGAAGAGAACCGAAGAGCTCATCGTGGCTGCCAATTTCGTCGAGGTCTACCTCGCGAAGGAAGGCCACGGCAATCCGGTCGGCATCAACTTCCTCGAGAAGATCCAGGTACCCACGCTTCCGTCGCTCTACGGCGCGATGCTCGCTGGCGTCGACTACATCCTGATGGGGGCAGGCATACCTCGTGCCATCCCGGGCATCCTCGACAGGCTCGCCGAGGGTTTCGACGTCGAAATGAAGATCGACATCAAGGGAGCTACCTCCAAAGGAGACCCGTTCGTCCGATTCTCCCCGAGGGGCTTTGCGAAGTCGCTCGTTTCGAAGCTGCCGAGGCCCAAGTTCCTCGCGATCGTCTCATCGCACGTGCTCGCAAAGATGCTTGCGACCAAGGCGAGTGGCGAGGTCAACGGCTTCGTGGTCGAACTCCCGGTCGCAGGCGGTCACAACGCACCACCGCGCGCGAAGGGCGAATTCAACGACAAGGGCGAACCGCTGTATGGGGAACGTGACGTTCCCGACCTCGACGCCATCTCAGCGCTCGGCAAACCCTTCTGGCTCGCTGGCGGCTATGGAGAACCGGAGCAGGTCAAGTCCGCACTCGAGGTTGGCGCTACCGGCGTGCAGGTCGGCACCGCATTCGCATACTGCAACGAGTCTGGGTTCACCCGCGAAGTGAAGGACGAGGTCATCGAGAAGTCCCGGGCTGGGACCGTCGAGGTCTTCACGGACGCGATCGCTTCGCCAACCGGCTTCCCGTTCAAGGTCGTTCTGCTCGACGAGACGATCTCGAATCCGAGGATGTACGAGAAGCGCGAACGCGTGTGCGATCTCGGGTATCTCAGGCACGGGTATGAGCGCGAGGACGGATCCATCGGATGGCGGTGCCCCTCCGAGCCCGTCGAGGACTATCTCAAGAAGGGCGGGGAGCTCGCGGACACTGTCGGGCGCAAGTGCTTGTGCAACTCGCTCGTCGCGAACGTCGGGATGCCGCAGATCCAGACCAACGGCGAGATCGAGCCGATGTTGATCACGTCGGGCGACGACGCCGCCCACGTGGCGCGATTCGCGCCGGAGGGTTCGACGTCGTACTCGGCCGGGGACGTCCTCGACTACCTGCTCCAGGGAGTCGCCGTCTAGCGGTCCGAGTCCTCGATCCACGTCTCGTGGACCGAGAGCCAGAGCCATCCGCCCGGTGCGGAAGAGTCTCGTTGCATGACCGCGGTCGAGACGCGATGGAGCGTCTCATCACCTCGCATCGTGATCTCGACGTACGTCCCGACGGTGACGTCGCCGCTGTGATGCACGACATGGTGCTCCGTCGCGACCACGGCGCTGTCGGTACCGCGGTCTGACCGAATCATCTCGACCACATCGTCTCGTTCGATCACATCGGCCGACGGAGTCACGAGTACAAAGTCCGGATGCATGGCGTGGCTGAATTCTGAGAACGATCTCTCCCCCCGGCCTGCATACCAATCGTTGAAGAAGTCGTGCACGCGACTGACTTCATCGGCGAACGACGTCACCTGTCGTTTCCGGGGTCTGTGGGAGATGCGTCGGTGAATCCGACTTCGACGTGGGACATGTCGCACAACGGCAATCGCTTGCTTGCTCCGCATCGACACAGTGTCGCCCTTGGACCTGTCACGACCACCTCGCCCGAGCGATCGCGCACCTCAAACTCACCTCTGATGGCCAGTGGCCCGTCCCAGAGGGGGACGATCGAGACGGCGGCATCAGGAATCTCGCCGACTTCGCCGTCGAGCCGCTCGTACTGGAGCGCACCGCTCGGACAGCCCTCCACGGTCGAAACGATGGTCTCGGTGTCCGCCAACGAGAGGTCAACCCATGGCCGGCGCGCTCTGTCGAACACTCCCTGCCCGTGTCGGAGGCAGTGGGCGTAGTGCACACACCGCTCAGAGTCCCAGAGGACACGAACGGTTTCATTCTCGTAGGTGCGTTTCGTCACGCCGCAAACCTAGCCCGACCGCGGTTCATGGGCTTCGAACGAGTGGGAGGGCCGTTCGACCGACATGGGGTTCGGCCGAACAACCCTCCAGCCGAGATATCGGCAAGGTCCGGATCTGAGCTTGAGGGTTCCCTAGCCGATTGCGATCCACGCGGCGGTGTCCTGGGGCAGAAGGCCGCCATCCAAGGGATCCGACGACACGAGCACGTCGCCTCCCGGAAGCGGCAGCGGCTGATCCGAGAAGTTCACGGCGCAGAGGACCGCGCCGTCCCTCACAAAGCCAAGCGTGTCGACGCCGAGATCGTGCCATTCGAATCCAGCTCCGTCTGCAAGCACCTGCTTGCGGAGCGCCAGGACTCGCCGATAGAGCTCGAGCGACGAACCCTCGACGCCGTCCTGCACGTCGGCCGCGAGGTCTCGATATGACTCTGGCTGCGGCAGCCACGCGCCGTTGTCCCCGAACCCCATCGAATCGCCGAAGGCACTCCATGGAAATGGGACGCGACAGCCGTCGCGTCCCTTGAGGGTCCGACCCGAGCGTTCGAAGACTGGATCGTCGAGCACGGAGGCGTCGAGATCATGCGCCTCCGGCAATCCGAGCTCCTCGCCCTGGTACAGGTACATGGAGCCCGGCAACGCGCTCATCATCACGAACGCCGCGCGCGCCCGCCGGTGGCCAGCCTCTGCATCGAGGGCCGCGCGGTCGCCGTCGAGGAGCCACGCCCTCGGATCGGTTCCTGTCTCGAGCCCATACCTCGTCGGATGACGGACCACGTCGTGATTCGACAGCACCCACGTGGGCAGTGCGTCGACGCTGGCAGCACCCTCGAGCGAGACCTCGATCGCGTCGCGCATCGACTTGGCAGCCCAATCCGTCTCAAGAAACTGGAAGTCGAACACCTGATGGAACTCTCCCGGCCTGAGGTATCTCGCCAGGCGCTCCCAGTTCTCGACCCACGCCTCGGCAACCATCACGGTGCCTTCGTACTCGTCGAGGACGCTCCTCCACCCGCGGACGATCTCGTGTACGTCCTCGCGGTCCCAGTGCGGGTGGCCGTCGCGGCCCCATCCGCCGAGGACGCTGTCACCCTCCCCCGGCATGTCGGCGTACCTCGGTTCCTTGGCGAGACCATGCGCAACGTCGACGCGTATCCCGTCTGCACCGAGGTCGAGCCAGAAGCGCAGCACGGAGTCGAATTCCTCGCGGACCTCGGGGTTCGTCCAGTTCAGGTCCGGCTGTGTCGAGTCGAAGAGATGGAGGTACCACTGCCCGTCCCCGACCGAGGTCCAAGCCGGGCCGCCGAACACGCTGCTCCAGTTGTTCGGCGGATCCTCACCATCGGCCCCGCGACCCTCGACGAAGTGGTACCTGGCACGGTCCGAGCTCCCCTTCGGGGAAGCGAGTGCGGCTTGGAACCACTCGTGTTCTGACGACGTGTGGTTCGGGACGATGTCGATGAGCACACGGAGCCCGATGGCGTGTGCCTCTGCGAAGAGCGCCCTCGCGTCCTCAAGGGTTCCGAACAGCGGGTCGATGTTTCGATAGTCGGCAACGTCGTACCCGCCGTCGTTGAGCGGGGAGACGTACCACGGGTTGATCCAGACACCGTCGACGCCGAGGGACCGTATGTAGGCGAGCCGGGAACGGAGGCCGACAATGTCGCCGGTCCCGTCGCCGTTTCCGTCCGCGAATGAGCGGAGATAGACCTGATAGATGACCGCCGACCGCCACCAACCGGATTCACGAGCCGAATGCATCGGACAAGTATGCAACGATTGCCGCGCCCAATTGCACCTCCTTCCAATACGATGATCGCCATGCAATCTCGGCGACGTCCGATTCGGCGCGGAGCCACCGCAGTTCTCGCCGCCGTCGCGGCCGCGACGCTGCTCGTGGCGGTACCGTCGCCAGCCTCAGCGCTCGGCGGAGAAGGCGAGGCATGGCCATCGTTCAACGAATCCGGAGGGTGCGGTGCCCAGCGGGCTCGCCCATCCCACGCCGCCGAGAGCGGGTGGCTCTCGAAAGACACATTGATCAGGGGCGAAGCCGGGGCGTACTTCGGACGAACGGTGCGACAGGTGCTCGACGGGCGCGTGCTCTGGCAGCTTCCTGGATCGTCGAAGAAGCTCGCCATCCACGAGCGAATCGTTGACGCGCTCGACGCGGCCTCCGAAGCCATCGAGGCCCACATGGCCGAATTCGGCGTGCGATATCGCATCAAAGGTTCGTCTACCTACTCGACCGCGGCGCGAACCATTGCCGGCTCGACACGGATCTCGCGCCATACCCACGGCATCGCGTTCGACATCAACGCGAGCTACAACCCGTACCGGGGGAACAACAAGCTGATCACCAACCTCCCCCCGTGGTGGCGCAACGCGTTCATCGACGCAGGCTTCTGCTGGGGTGGCTTGTGGTTCTCCGTCAAGGACACAATGCATTTCGCGTGGCAGGGGCCCGCGTTCAGCGACTACGCGAGCCTTCCCCCTTCATATGACCCTCTGACAGACCCGGTCGACTTCACATATCCGGACCGGATCTGGTCGATCGTGCCCCAGGAACCGCGCCACACCATCGCAACGGTCCTCGCCGACATGGACTCGAGCGGCGCGCTCGACGTCGCACGGATCGTCGTCGACGGCGCTGACCTGCGCATCGTTTCGTCGGTCGCCTCGACCCGTCACAACGCGTGCTCCCTCCGCTCGGCCACGGTTCAAGGCATCGGGATGTACACCGCCGATGCGCTCGGGATCGGCCTCGGCGACTGGGATGGCCTGGGCGGTAGCGATCTGTGGGTGGCAGTCGCTGCAGGCGATCGCCTGCGTTTGATCGTGCGATATGCGTACACCGGGTACATGGGCGAGACGTCGAGTCTCACCGACGTTCCGACGCCCTCCCCGGACGCCTGGATGTCGACGGCCGACTATGACTCAGATGGCTCGCTCGACCTCTTCATCTTCGATCATGGAACGCTGTCCGTCTGGTCGATCGACCCCGGCACGGGCGCGACGAGTCGCCTCCACTCGGTGGACCTGTCGGTGGCCGCAAATGACCAGATATTCCTCGGCGATCGCAACCTCGATCAGCGACCCGATCTCTGGACCCTCGGCCGTGACGGCGGAACCGTGCGACTTGCCGCAGACGGGTATGCGGGCACGCCCGAGGCCATTGCGCCGTCCGGCCTGCCCGATGAACTCGTCGACGTCGCTGCCGCGGACTACGACGGAGACGGACGCCGCGACCTCATCACGTTCGACGGCCGCACGAAGCGTGTATGGCTCGGCAACACTCCGATGCCCGATGGACAGCGGCCCGAGCGGTGGTTCGAGGTCGACGAACCCGAGTGCGACCGGACTGGCCCCATCGCGGACGTCGCGAACACTGGCCTTTCGTTCAGCTCGCTCGTCTCAGAAGGTTCCTATGCATGGCGACGCGATCTCAAGCTTCCTGTTGGCTGTGACCCTGAGGATGAGGACTGCCCTCGGTCGCCGGTCACCAACGAGCAACTCGTCGAGTTCATGGCGTGGGCCGCGAACCTCGATCCCGACGGGCTCGAGCCCGGCACCGCGGCGGTGCAGTTGGCGAGCCAGGCAGACCTTGCCATGCCGTGCACTCTTGACGACGGCGCGTGTTGGGCGGCGAACACCCGGCCCGATGTGCTCGACGCGATCTTCACCCTGTTCCTGTTCGACCGGAGCCCGACCACCTTCGTGCCACACCAGTGGTTCATCCCCGCTGGCGTCGTCCGTCGCGACGCACCAGACCCCGGATGATGCTGCGCAAGCCACACGGGTCGGGTACGCTCCTCCCGACTGCTTCGGCGGCCTGATCGTTTCGTTTGAGTCGTGATCGACCTCGTAGATCCGCGGGCTTGGTACCGGACATCACCATCGAGGGAAGCAACCAAACCCTCACGACCCAGAAGGAACAACGTGAACATCTTCGTAGGCAACCTGCCTTTCTCGACGACCGAAGCCGACCTCAGGGACCTGTTCTCAGAGTACGGCACCGTCGATTCGGCCGCGGTCATCACCGACCGCGAGACCGGTCGCTCCCGCGGGTTCGGCTTCGTCGAACTCGCAGCCGATGCCCGTGCCCAGGACGCCATCCGCGACCTCGACGGCGCGGAGGTCGGTGGCCGCAACATCAAGGTGAACGAGGCCCGCCCGCGTCGCTAGGCGAAGCAGCATCCACATCCACGTACACCATGAAGGGCCGCTCCTCAACAGGGGGTGGCCCTTCTGTTGTGCCGAGCATTTACCATCTTGACAGTATCTAAGTCAGGGTGTATAAGATTTAGTGAGTCATCACACAGCCGGTTCGTAGGAACCGCTCAACCAAAGGAGGGAAGATGACCCGGTACTTCGACCCCTTCGAGGGATTCGACCGCATGCTTGCGTCCGCACAGGGCCAGTGGCGCGGCGGACAGATGTTGCTCGATGCGTACGAGAAGGACGACGTGTATGTGCTTCGTTTCGACCTTCCCGGCGTGAGCCAGGACGACATCGACCTCACCGTCGAGAACAACGTCCTGACGGTCCGCGCCCGCCGTGACATCGAGGACACTGTCGGAGCCAACTGGCTGATTCGCGAGCGGCCCTCGGGTGTCCACAGCCGTTCGGTGCGTCTCGGTCAGCGCCTCGATGTCAGCGAGATCTCAGCTCGATATGAGAGCGGCGTGCTCGCCGTCAACATCCCGATCCGGGAAGAGGCAAAGCCGCAGAAGATCGAAGTCGAGATCGCGGACATGACTCCGGCGATCGAAGCCGCGAGCGTGTAATCCAGCATTCGGCGTGGTACTGCTGCGCCGCCCACGATCAACGAATGGACCCCGGCACGTCCGGGGTCCATTCGCGAAGGCGTCATGCCGCGCGACAACCCAGGTTTCTACACTTTCGCCTCGATGAATCGATCCCCCGTCCGGTATGCACGTACATCCGACGATGTCAGCATCGCGTACTGGACCTACGGCACGGGCGGCCCGGTCGTCATCGAGGGACCGCTCATACCCTTCAGCCACATCGAGGCTGAGTGGCAGAACCCCCACGTGCGCGAGTGGTACGAACGGGTTGGCGAGTCCGTCACCATCGTCCGATACGACGGCCGAGGCAACGGCTTGTCCCAGCGCAGCGTTGAGACCGCGTCGCTGGAGGACCACGTGACGGATCTCGAGGCTGTCGTTCGACACTTCGCACCCGATCCGGTGGCACTCGTCGGTGTGTTCCACAGCGGTCCCCCCGCAGCCCTGTTCGCCGCACGTAATCCCGAACTCGTGTCCCATCTGATCCTGTGGTGCACGTACTCGAGGGGCACGGACTACTGGACCGAGAACCAGTCCGAAGGCTTGCGCGCCCTTCGTCAGACGGACTACCGGCTCTTCCTGAAGACGGGCGCGCACGAACTCATGGGATGGGCGGATGACGGCGAGTCGGACGCGTTCGCCGATGTCATGCAAGCCGCGGTCGAACCGGAGGTTGCCGACGCAATGCTCGCCGACACGAGGACCTGGGACGTCCACGCGTCGCTTTCGTCGATCACCGCGCCGACCCTCGTCGTGCATCGGCGGGACCTGAAGTGGATCAGCGTCGAATTGAGCAGAGATCTCGCTTCGACCATTCCCGGGGCCCAGCTGATGCAGATCGACGGCTCCTCCCCACTTCCCGCGGCAGGACCCATCGCGGTCGCGGCCGACGCCGTAACAGGGTTCCTCGGGATCAAAGGGCGGCCGACCGCTCGCCAAAGTGGTGGAGGCGTCCGTGTTGTGTTGTTCACCGACCTTGTCGACCACACCGCGATGATGGATGAACTCGGCGACGAACTCGGGCGCGCCGTCCTCCGAGAGCACGAACACATCACCCGAGGTGTTCTCGCCGACTTCGGGGGCCGCGAGGTGAAGTCGCTCGGAGATGGATTCATGGCATCCTTCGAGAGCGTGCAGGCGGCACTGGATGCTGCGATCGCGCTCCAGCGCGGCATCCAGGCCAGGAACTCAGTTCTCCCGGCGGATGGGCGAGCGCTCGCCGTTCGCATGGGCCTGAACGCCGGAGAGCCCCTCGAAGAGGAGGGCGACCTGTTCGGCTCGGCGGTGATCCTCGCCTCTCGGATCGCGTCGCACGCAAAGGGCGACCAGATTCTGGTTTCGAACGCCGTGCGCGAACTCGCCATCGGGAAGAGATTCGAATTCGAGCAACAGATCGACTTTGTGCCGAAGGGCTTCAGCGAAGCGGTCCACGTATGGGAAGTCCGCTGGTAGACGCGTCAGTCGACTTCCGGATCCAGGAGCTGCACATCAAAAGCTGAGCGGTCGAGCACCTCCCACACGTCGCGGAGCATTCCGTTCTCGAACCGGAAGAAGAAGGCATGATCCACGGCAACGGTTCGCCCCGTCGGATCGATTCCGCGCCACGAACCCGAGTGAGTACCTCTGAGCGTCACCCGCGCGGCGGCCGCGTCGCCGCTCGCGATCACCGAATGCACGTCGAAGCGGAAGTCGGGGAAGCCTTCGTGCCAACGCGCGACGAGCTGCTCCGTCTCCGGGAGCCCCACTTCGCGAGTTTCGCCTCCGATATGGAGAAGGAAACGCCCGCCGGGTGGTAGCGGGAACCGAGTGAAGTCCTGGCGATTCCACGCATCCTCGAGCATCACGCGCACCGTCTGGGCGACGTTCATGCACCCACCTTACGTTTCGAAGAGGCGGCGTCCCATGACCCCGGACCTGGAATGACGCCGCGCGCGGCTGGCCGATTCACACTCTCCCCTGACGAGTCGAGGGCGGCTAACCGGCTGAGCCCGGGTCCCGGTCTGGGCTCACGAGGACGATCTTTCCCGTGTGCAGGGGATGGTCGAGGACGGCCATTGGCACGCCGTAGACCGATGCCAACAGGTCGGCGGTGAGGACTTCTGCCGGCGTGCCGTTTGCCACGACGCGGCCAGACGCCATCACCACGACGCGATCGGCGTACGTCATCGCGCTGTTCAGGTCGTGATGGACAGCGACCACAGCCTTGCCCCCGTCCGCAGTCTCACGCAGGATCCCGAGGACACGCTCCTGGTGGTACACGTCGAGCGCCGTGGTCGGCTCGTCGAGGAGCACGATGGGCGTGTTTTGTGCGAGTACGCGGGCTATCGCGACGCGTGTCCGTTCGCCGCCCGAAAGCGACGAGTACGCCCGATGGGCGAGGTGGATCGTGTCCGTGGCCTCCATCGCTGACACGACGAACGCAGCATCTTCCTCGGGCGAGATGGATTGATCGTGGCGGTGCGGGTAGCGCCCGAGCGACACGACACGCGTACAGGTGAGCGGAATGTCGAACGGCGATGTCTGCGAGAAGACCGCACGATGGAGCGCCCGCTCAGAGACTGCGAGCGACGCGGTCAGGGTGTCTCCATAGTGGACCGAGCCCGTTGTCGGTCGTAAGTCGCCCGCCAGGAGCCCCAGGAGGGTCGACTTTCCGGCACCGTTCGGGCCGAGCACCGCCACCAACTCCCCCGCCGCCACCGAGATGTTTGTGTCCGCGACGAGGTACGTGCCGTCGACCGAATACCCGAGCCCGAGTGCACTGAGTGCGGAGTCAGGCATCTTGATTCCTCCGAATCAGCCACAGGAAGACGGGACCGCCGACCGCGGCGGTCACAAGCCCGACCGGGACCTCGATCGGGCTCAGGACCGAGCGAGCGACAAGGTCGGCGGCCATCACGAAGATGCCGCCGCCCACTATCGAGGCGGGAAGGACGTGGCGATACGAGTGGCCCATTCCCCGACGCAGGACGAGCGGGACGACGAGACCCACGAACGCGATGACACCAACCGCGCCGACCGTCGCGCCGACCGTTGCTCCGGCGACGATCAAGAGCGATGAGGTGAGCAGTTCGGTATCGACGCCGAGGAAGCCTGCCTCCTTCTCCCCGAGCGACACCACGTCGAGGGTGCGCCGAACCATGAGCATGCCGCCGATCGCAACGGACACGAAGATCGTGAGCGTGATGGCCGTCGACCACGTCGCCGACGAGACGCTCCCGAGCAACCAGAACTCGAGTGGAGGCACCTTTCCACGATCAGACCCGAAGACGACGAAGCCCACCCACGCACCGAGGGCGAGGCTGAGTGCCGCTCCTGACAGGATGATGCGGGTGCGGTCGATCGCTGGGCCTCGCGCGAGCCGGCGCAGTACGAACGCGGTGAGCACACCTGCCGCGACTCCGCCCGCGATCGCTCCCCTCGTACCGCCACCGCTTGCACCCAAGGCCGCACCGATCGCCGCACCGGGGCCTATCCCGAGAAGATGCGGGTCAGCCATCTCGTTGCGAAGAACCCCCTGGAGCATCGCGCCGACGACGCCGAGTGCCGCACCGGTCGCGAATCCGACGACGAGACGGGGTATCCGTATGTCCCACACAACAGCTTCGGCGACACCGCCCGGCGAGGTCGACAGACCGAACTTCGCGCCGATCGTCGCAGCGACATCACCGAGCGGAACGGAAACCGAACCGATCGCGACCGACGCACCGGCCACGCCGATCGTCAGGGCAACCAGCGCGACCCATGTGATCCGACGCTTTCGTTCGAAAGGGTCGCGATGGACAGGAGTCCCCGACGTCACCCAGCGAGCTCGGGATACAAGTCGAGTACGAAGTCCTGAAGGGCGAGACCGACCCGCGGGCCGAGGTTGAAGAAGTATGCCTCGTCGTAGATCAGGAACGAGTCGGACTTCGCGGCTGGCGTATCCGCGATGCCGGGCAGCTCCTTGAAAGCGTCGAGTCCGCCGAACTCGTCGATCCCGGACTCCGGGAGAACGATGACGTCCGGCGCCGCGCCGACGAGGGATTCAGGTGTCACGGGACCGGGACCGAAGATGCCGAGGTCGGCACCTGCGTCGATCGCGTTTGCCCCTTCGATCATCGCCTGTGTCGGCATTCCTGCACCGAAGATCAGATTGAGATTCGGCCCCCTCGAATAGATGTACAGCACCCGCGGCTGGGTCTCAACCGTCGCGGCGAGCGCGACCGCAGCATCGATGTCGGCTGCGACACGGTCCCTCAGTGCCGTGCCGGCCTCGGACACGTCGAGGATCTCGGCGACCTGGTCGATCTTTTCCAGCGCTCCGTCCAATGTGGACTGCGACTTCAGGATGACGACGGGCACGCCGGCAGCGCGAAGCTGGATGATGGTGTCCTCCGGCGCGATGGTCTCATCGCCGATAACGAGGGTTGGCGCAAACCGGAGCACCGCCTCAGGAGCGAGCTGCTGCCCGAACCCGACGGTGTCGCCGCGATCGTTCAGCGCAGCCGCTTCGGGCGGATAGGTCGTCGTCACGTCCACGCCGACCACGTTTCCGCCGAGGCCGAGTTCGAAGATGATCTCGGTGAGGTCGCCTGTCAGCGACACGATCCTCGATGCATCCGAAACATCCGTCTCGACTCCATCCACTCCCGTGAACGTGCGCGCCGACGTTTCCGGTGGCGCCGTGGTCGTGGTGGACGTCTCGCTCGGGGCCGAACTGCAGGCTGCGAACAGCAGCGCTCCCAGGACGAGGAGGTTCATTCGTTTCATGCGGAACATTGCTCCTTGTAGGTGTTTCAGGGGGAATCGGTCGCGGGTTGCGTTAATAGCTCATTCGCCACCCGCTGCGTCTCGTATATCGATCGGACGTCGTCGCGCGTGATCACACGGAACCCCTGCCATATCAGGATGAGGCCGATGAGTTCGGTGACGTAGAGCACCTCGACCACGCCAGCTCGCGCAAACCCTCCCCCGACGCCCGGCAGGATTGCGCCGACCGCGATCAGGATGTTCCCGAGTACGCGCGACGGTGCGTTGCCGCGCTTCCAGTAGCTCCACGCCGACCAGATCGCGCCGCCGATCAGGAACACGACCGCATACAGGTTCACGAGCGGAGAAAGGAGGCGGACGAACCGCCATCCGATGACCTCTCCCGACAGTGCGTTCGGATCGGCGAGTTCCGACACCACAGGGGTCACGAGGACGAGGGCGGCGGCGACCGCGATGTACGCCATCAGGGCGTTGGCGATGCGGTCCGCCCTCCGCTTGGAGAGCAGGAGGTAGACGGTCCCGGTCGCCAGCGGCGCACCTCCCAAGAGTGCACCCGAGATGTACCAAATGCGGAATACCGGCTCGCTCCAACCGAACAGGGTCGTCACGGCCTCGGTGAGGGTTCCCAATCCGTAGAGCGCCACCCCGATCGTCCACCACAGGAGGTACCGAACCGACCTGTTCCGACGCCACTTGAGGTAGAGCACGCGGGTGAAGGCAGCAGCGACAACCGTCGAGACAATCGGCAAGTAGTGAATTGGGTTGGTGTCCATCGGTCCTCGAGGCGCGAGACCCGCAGGTAACCCTGTCTCTGGTCCGACAGCCAGTCGGAAAACGATGGCGTCGGTGGGGCTTGGTGGGAATCACCGGGACCAACGCGCTCGATGTCCCCATGCGCTAGCGTCGCCCTGCTCCAACAGAGGACGGGAACCTCGATGCGTGAACCGAATGCAGAACTCAGGGCGGTCCTGATGCGATGGATGAAGTCGCTTGGCCAAAGGGACTTCGCGACAGTGGCCAACCTGCTGAGTTCCGACGAATCGATGGTGTACATCGGGACCGACGGAGGGGAGTCGTGGCGCGGCTCAGACATCGCGCGAGTGTTCGCGGCCCATCTCGAGGAAATGCCTCCTTTCACGATCGAGTTCGACCCCGAGACCATCGTCGCCTACAGCGAGGGGTCGGTTGGCTGGGGAGCCGCTACGGGCACCGCCGTCTTCAATGACCTCGAGCCCGTGGAGGTGCGAAACACCAGCGTGTTCGCGCTCGAGGACGGCGTGTGGCGCTTCGTCCAGGTACACAACTCAGTCGGCAGGGCGAATGAGGAGGTCCTCGGCGTGTCGTTGACCAACACGCTGGAGGAACTGCTTCGCAGCGTCGATGGCGCTGATCAGGCGGTTCTGGACGACATGGCGAACCGCGGCACGGCAACGCTGGTGTTCACGGACATCGTCGACTCGACGAGCACCGCAGCTACCGTGGGTGACAGTGCGTGGTCGGACTTGATCGCATGGCACGACGAGATGATCACGTCCGTCGCGCGAGGGCACGCGGGCAGCGTGGTGAAGACGCTCGGTGATGGGGCCCTCCTGTCGTTCGTCTCTGCAGCGGCCGCTGCAGAAGCAGCTATCGAGATCCAGCGTCGAGTATCGAGCGACGGAGCCCCCGTCCCCATCGCCGTGAGGATCGGCATCCACAGCGGCGATGTCGTCCGGACCGAAGGGGACGTGCTCGGAACGACGGTGAACGTCGCAGCGAGAGTTGCCTCGGCCGCCGAGGGAGGCGAGATCCTCGCTTCTGCCGTCGTCCATGGCATGCTCGCCGACGCATCAGGTTTCGAGTTCGGCGAGGCCCACCAGGTCGAGCTGAAGGGCCTCGACCGCGTCCACACGGTCATCCCGATCGTCTGGTAGCTCGAGGTCAGCCGACGGATGGCCTCAAGAGCTTCGCCGCAACGACGAGGACCACCGACAAGATCGGGATGACGAGGGGAATTGCATAGGCTGTTCCCGATCCTCGCCTCAATCTCACCAACGAGCGAGCGAGTACGACGACGCCTCCGACAAAGTAGGCGAGGACCATCAGGCCCAGCCACAACTGCCTGCTCGCGGGCATGTCCCAGCCACCCGCGATCAGAACCACCAGAGTCGAAATGATCAGGTACACGGTGGCCACTCCCAACACCAAGGTGATCCCGATCGTTCGCATCAGAGACGGTGTATCAGATCCGGACGCGTCCTGCCTCGAGCCCCCACGCGTCCGATCCACGACAACGACCAGTATTCCCACAACGAGGAGTACGAGCGACACCGGAAGCAGCAAGAGGTCGTTGACCACATCGATCGGGCCAAATGTCACCGCCAGGCCTGCAAGGCCGAGGGCGAAAAGGATGA
>QJWC01000109.1 GCA_003235475.1 Acidimicrobiia bacterium
GAGAAGGTTGGCGCAGAGTCGTATACCGTCGACTTCGAAACCGTGCAGATCAAGGTGAAGCCGGAAGCCTGGGTAGACACCATCACGAAGGCCATGGAGCAGCTCGAGCTCTTCTCGTGGCTGTCTGCGATCGATTGGTCGAAGACCGCCGAGGTTGGCGAAGGGGTGGACGATCCGGACTCCCTCGAGGAGCGGTTCGACGTGTTGTGCAGGCTCTCCTCGGTCAAGAACGCGGACGGCGCGATCTTCGTGACCTCACTTCCTCGTGAGAACCCGTCGATCGCATCGCTCACCGCGCACATCGGCGGTGCCGAGTGGCACGAGCGCGAGGCGCACGAGATGTTCGGCATCGACTTCGAGGGCAACGCGAACCTGAAGCCGCTCTACCTCCCTGACGATTTCCTCGGGAACCCGCTGTTGAAGTCCTACCCGCTGATCTCTCGTGAGGTCAAGCCGTGGCCCGGCGAGGTCGACGTCGAGCCGATGCCGGACGTCGAAGCCGATGCTGCTGAAGGCGCCGAAGGGGGTGACGAATGACCACCCCCGAGATGATCCATCGGTCGGAGACTGCGGTCTCCATCGAGCTCCAGACGCCCGACATGACCCTGAACATCGGGCCGCAGCACCCGTCGACGCACGGTGTGCTCCGGCTCGTCGCCAACATCGACGGCGAGCGCGTCACCGACGTCGAGCCCGTGATCGGCTACATGCACCGCGGCTACGAGAAGCTCTCGGAAGTCAGGACGTATGCACAGATCACGGCCCTCGTGAACCGCATCGACTGGGTCTCCGGGTTCGCGAACGAGGTCCCCTTCATTGCCGGCGTCGAGAAGCTGATGGGCGTCGAGGTGCCAGAGCGCGCACAGTGGATCCGTCTCATTCTTTCGGAGTTGGCGAGGATCTCATCGCATCTCGTGTTCATGTCGTCGTACCCGCTCGAACTCGGGGCCACAACTCCGCTGATGCACTCGCTCCGCGAGCGTGAGTACATCCTCGAACTGATCGAAGAAGTCACCGGCGGGCGGTTCCACCCCAACTTCAACAGGGTCGGTGGCGTCAAGCCGGCGTACGGCGGTGGCTCGACGACCAAGAAGCAGTCGATGGACCTCCCTGAGGGCTTCTTCCAGAGAACGGCCGATGCGATGGACCGCATGGACGTCATCTGCGACGACATCGACCAGCTCGTGACCGGCAACGAACTCATCAAGATGCGCACTGTCGGCGTCGGCGTGATCCCCGGGTCGAAGGCGCTCGAGTACGGCCTGACAGGCCCGAACCTTCGTGCATCCGGTGTCGCATACGATCTCCGCAAGGCCGACCCATACCTCACCTACGACCAGGTCGACTTCGATGTGGCGTGGCGGCCCGAGGGCGACTGCTACGACCGGTACGTGGTCCGCCTCGAGGAGATACGCCAGAGCGCACGCATCGTGCGGCAGGCGATCGACAAGATCCCGTCCGGCCCGCTCCAGGCGAAGGTACCGAGGGTGCTCAAGGCGCCGAAGGGGCAGGTCTACAGCCGAGCGGAGAACCCGAAGGGCGAGTTCGGATACTTCATCGTCTCCGAGGGCGGGAAGATCCCCTACCGGCTGAAGATCCGGTCGACGTCGTTCTCGAACCTCAGCATCCTCCCGTGGATCCTGAAGGGGCAGTTGGTGCCGGACCTCGTCGCCATCATGGGATCGCTCGACTTCGTGCTCGGGGATGTGGACCGCTGATGGAATTCGTTGACAACTTCTGGTTCCAACTCGTGCTCAAGCTCGCTGGCATCCTCGGCGTGGTGCTGACGGGCGCCCTCGTCGTCATCTACGCGGAGCTCAAGATCGGTTCCCACATGCAGACCCGCATCGGCCCGTACTACGCAGGCGGTCGTTGGGGATGGGCGCAGCCGCTGGCCGACGGGCTCAAGTTCCTCCAGAAGGAAGACCTCTCGCCGACCGGGTCGGACCGCACCGTGTACGGCTTTGCGCCGTACGTGGTGATGATGGCCACGATCGCCGTGTTCGTCGTTGTCCCGTTCGGGCCGGACATGGTCGGCGCGAACCTCGATCTCGGAGCGTTCTACCTGCTCGCGATCTCTTCGCTTTCCGTGCTCGGCGTCCTCATGGCTGGATGGTCGTCAGCGAACAAGTACTCGCTGATCGGTGGCCTTCGAGCCGCGGCGCAGCTCATCGCTTACGAACTCCCGCTCGTCCTCGCGGTCGTGGCCGTGGTCATCCAGGCAGGCACCATGTCGCTCAACGGCATCGTCGACGCGCAGCAGCAGACGTGGTTCACGATCGGGTCGTTCAACATCTCTGCGCCGTTCATCATCCAGGGCCAGATCCTCGGATTCGCGATCTTCATGATCGCCGCGGTAGCCGAACTCAGCCGCATCCCGTTCGACATGCCGATCGCCGAGTCGGAGCTGACGATGGGCTACTTGACCGAGTATTCGGGCATCCGGTTCACCATGTTCTTCCTCGGCGAGTACGCGTCGATGATCTCGCTGTCGGCGATCGCAGCAACGCTCTACCTCGGTGGTTACGCCGTTCCGGGCGTCCACGGGAACATCGTGAACCTGCTCGGCCCGGGCGTGCTGTTGACCAAGGTGGCGATCCTCGTGTTCGTCATCATCTGGATCAGGTGGACGTGGCCCCGCCTGCGTGAGGATCAGCTCCAAACCCTCGCATGGACATGGCTCATCCCGCTCGCACTGCTCAACATCGCAATCGTCTCGATCTTCAAGGTGGTGTTCTGATGTCGAAGAACGTCGCGTTCCCGTTCCCTGGCCTCGTCAAGGGCATGTGGGTCACGCTGAAGGCGCTCTTCAAGAAGGCGCCCGTCACGATGTACCCGGACGTCCAGGAGATCCCGGTGCCGAGGGCACGCGGCGTCATCTCGCTCGATGTCGATGCATGCACGGTCTGCATGCTCTGCGCTCGTGAGTGCCCCGACTGGTGCATCTACATCGAGGGCCACAAAGAGGAGCAGCCACCGTCGAAGCCAGGCGGCAAGCCCAGGGTCCGAGCCACCCTCGACCGCTTTGACATCGACTACGGCCTCTGCATGTACTGCGGCATCTGCGTCGAGGTGTGTCCGTTCGACGCCCTCTTCTGGAGCCCCGAGTACGAGTACTCGGAGACCGACGTGATCAACCTCCTCCACAACAAGGAGCGCCTCACGGAGTGGTTGGCGACTGTCCCTGAACCCCCCGCCCTGGAGCGCTAGATGACGGTATCGATCGCTGACTGGTTCAAGGAGACGGCCAACTGGGTCTTCATCCTCCTGGCCATCCCGACGCTGCTCGGTGCGTGGCGCACAGTGACGAGCAACAACATCGTGCGTTCGGTGCTGTACCTGGTGGTGTCGCTCGGCGGCGCTGCTGCGATGTTCCTCTCGCTCGGAGCAGCCTTCGTCGGATGGACGGTCGTGCTCGTCTACATCGGCGCCGTCATCATCCTGTTCCTGATCGGCATCATGATCACGAGGGCGCCCCTCGGCATGAAGGCCGAGCTCAGCCACGCGTCGAACGTGAGGATGCCAGCGGCGCTGCTCTCCCTTTCCATGTTCGTGTTGGTCGCATGGGGCCTCATCGACGCGTTCTCCAACACGGCCATCGAACCCTTCGAGCCAACCCCGACGTCGGACATCGCGAACCTGATCTTCTCGCGGTTCGTCGTCCCGTTCGAGGTCGTGTCGATCGTGCTGCTCGCGGCCCTGATCGGCGGTATCGCGCTCGCCCGCAGGGACGATGGGGGTGGCGCATGACCGTCGTCCAGTTCGCACTCGTCGGCACCGCGCTGTTCTCCCTCGGCCTGTACGGCGTTATCACACGAAAGAACGCCGTGCTCGTGCTCGCGTCGGTCGAGCTCATGCTCGCCGCGGTGAACATCAACCTCGTCGCGTTCGACGTGTACCTCCAGGATCCGCTCTACTCGGGCCAGATCTTCTCGCTGTTCATCATCGCCTTGGCGGCGGCCGAGGTCGGTATCGGTATCGCCATCATCCTGATGATCTACCGCAACCGCCAGTCGGCGGACGTTGACGAGCTCAAGGCGATGAGGGGCTGACGGTGCATCTTCTCGCCTCCTTCGCTTCCCAGATCATCCTCGCTGCCGAGGAGCACGGTGGGGAAGCAGGCCACGCCGCAGAACCGGGGATTACCTCAGGTGTACTCGTCGAGTGGGCGTGGCTGATCGTCGTCGTCCCATTGGTGGCGGCTTTCCTGATCGCGTTCTTCGGTGCGAAGTCGAAGTTCAAGGGCTGGCTGATGGCGTGGCTCTCCATCGGCTTCGTCGCCGTGTACGGCACGGTGTTGTTCGTGATGAACGCCACCGAGGGCGTGCTCTACTCGGGCCACGTCAACATCGCGACGATCGGGAGCTTCGAACTCGAGTGGGGATGGATGGTCGACGGGCTCTCCATCATGATGTACTTCCTCGTCGGCGTCGTTGGCTTCCTGGTCTTCACCTACGCCAAGGGCTACATGGAGGGCGACGTGAGGTTCACGTGGTTCTTCGTGTCGTTCTCCCTGTTCGCGGGCGGCATGCTCGTGCTCGTGTCGGCGCCGAACCTGATCCAGCTGATCGTCGGATGGGAGCTCGTCGGCGTTGCCTCGTACCTCCTGATCGGGCACTACTGGGAGGACTTCGCGAACGTCGACGCCGCCAACAAGGCGTTCATGGTGAACAAGGTCGCGGACGCGGCGCTCTTCATCGGCGCAATCATCATGGCGTTGTCGGTGCAGTCCTTCCGCTTCGATGACATCATCGACGTGGTGGTCCATGGCGAAGCCGGGCCCCTCAGCCAGTACGCCTTCTGGGCAGGGCTCATGATCTTCATCGGCGCCATGGGCAAGTCGGCGCAGTTCCCGCTCCATGTGTGGTTGCCGGACGCCATGGCAGGCCCGACGCCGGTATCGGCGCTCATGCACGCGGCGACCATGGTGACCGCCGGCGTCTACCTGCTCGGCAGGTTGTTCCCGTTCTACATCGACGTGAGCGGCCTCTTCGGTGGGGACGTCCGCAACATCATCATCGTGATCGGCGGCCTCACCCTCTTCCTCACAGGCTTCCTCGCGATCGTCCAGGACGACATCAAGAAGGTGCTCGCGTACTCGACGGTCAGCCAGCTCGGTTACATGGTCGCTGCGATGGGCGCCGGGGCGTACACCGCTGGACTGTTCCACCTCTTCACGCACGCGTTCTTCAAGGCCCTGCTCTTCCTCGGCGCCGGGTCCGTGATCCACGCCGTGCACTCGAACAACATGTCGGACATGGGTGGACTCCGGAAGTACATGCCCCGGACGTTCTGGACGTTCGTCGTCGGCACTCTCGCCCTCATCGGCATCTTCCCGTTCGCGGGATTCTTCTCGAAGGACGAGATCCTGGCTTCGATGCAGTATGCGGGTGCGCACGGCCAGGGAGTCGCGAACTTCATCCTCGTCCTCGGCATCCTTGGGGCGTTCGTCACAGCGTTCTACATGACGAGGGCCGTGGCGCTGACCTTCTTCGGCGAGTACAAGGGCCACGGCGAACCCCACGAGTCGGGACCGTGGATGACTTGGCCGCTCATCGGCCTCGGGGTCTTTGCAGCGATCGGTGGTTGGGTCAACATCCCCGGTGTGTACACGGGCTTCACCGAGTGGCTCGCGACACGGAACCCCCTGACCGGGATGGGCGACCACCACGCAGAGAGCTTCAACTGGCCGCTCGTGTTCATCACCTCAGGCATCGTGATCCTGTCGGTTGTGATCGGCTGGCGCATCTACGGCAAGGACGCCGAGACCCAGGCAGAGCGTGACTCGTTCCGGATCGGCGGCCTGTGGCCGCTCTGGCAGAACCTCTACTTCATCGACGAGTTCTACATGCGGGGCATCGTGCGACCGATCAAGGGCGCCATCGCCCAGGCCGTGCTGTGGTTCGACATGCGAGTCATCGACGGCGTCGTCAACGGGATCGGGCTGGGTGCCATCAAGGTGGCAGATGGTGTCCGGTCGGCTGACGAGTATGTGGTCGACGGCGTGTACAACGCGACCGGTGCTGCCACCGGCGCGTCCGGAGGCGTGCTACGGAGGACCTTCACGGGTCGTATCCAGCAGTACGCCGCGTTCAGTTTTGTCGGCGTGATCGTGATCGCCGTGCTGTTCATCGTTCTCTAGGAGGAGCAAGAGATGGATTGGTTCGAAAACGGTTTGGGCTTGAGCCTGATCGTCTTCCTGCCTGCCATCGGGGCGGTGGTGCTGCTTGCGATACCGAAGGCGCAGGAGGCGGCCCTCAAGTGGGTGGCCCTCCTCGTCAGCTTGGTGTCGCTCGCACTGTCGATCGTGATGGCGGTGAGGTTCGATTACTCGAGCGCTGGTACGTACCAGTTTGGTACGGCCATCGACACGAAGTGGATCGAGGCGATCAACGCCCACTTCCACATCGCGGTCGACGGGATCTCGCTGCCGCTCGTGGTGCTCTCGACGCTCATCACCGCGCTTGTCATCATCTACTCGTGGAACCACTGGCCGGAACCGCACAACCCGAAGCTCCTCCTGGTGTTCGTGTTGGTCCTCGCCACAGGTATGACGGGTACGTTCGTGGCGCTCGACCTCGTGCTGTTCTTCCTGTTCTTCGAGATCGTGCTGCTGCCGATGTACTTCATGATCGGCATCTGGGGCGATCGCGGTATCCGCGAAGTCCCGATCTTCGGGTGGAAGCTCGAGATGCGGCTCTACGCATCCTTGAAGTTCTTCGTGTTCACCTTGTTCGGGTCGGCGTTCATGCTGCTGAGCTTCCTGGCGCTCTACTTCAAGAGCGGCGAGTTCCTCGGCGAGCGCACGTTCTCGATAATCCAGCTCGCCGAACTCGGCGCAGCCGGCAGGTTCGTCGGCACGTTCGCGTTCCTCGTGTTCCTCGGCATGTTCCTCGGCTTCGCGGTGAAGGTGCCGATGTGGCCCGTCCACACGTGGCTTCCTGACGCGCACACGGCCGCACCGACCATCGGCTCGGTGATCCTTGCTGCCATCCTCCTGAAGCTCGGTACCTACGGCTTCGTGCGGATCTTGTTGCCGGTGCTGCCGAATGAGGCGGTCAGGTGGGCTCCGTTCATCGGACTCCTGGCGGTGATCGGGATCATCTATGGATCCCTCGCCTGCCTCGCGCAGACCGACATGAAACGGTTGATTGCCTACTCGTCGGTCGGCCACATGGGCTTCGTGATGCTCGGCATCGCGACCCTCACCGACGTCGGGATCAACGCAGCCATCATCGGGATGGTCGCGCACGGCCTCATCACAGGCCTGCTCTTCTTCATCGCAGGATCGATGTCGCACAGGTACCACACGCGCGACATGCGGAGACTCGGCGGCAACATGGTGCTGATGCCCAAGATGGGCGTGCTCCTCGGCATCGCGGCGATGGCGTCGTTGGGGCTGCCAGCCCTCGCCGGCTTCTGGGGTGAGTTCATGGCGCTGATGTCGTCGTTCAACCCGCTCGAGGCGATCGGTGCGACCGGTACGTTCCGCGGGTTCATGGTCGTCGGCGCCGTCGGCACTGTGCTCACGGCTGGCTACATGCTCTTCATGCTGCGCAACGTGAACTTCGGCGAACCCTCGGAGGAGTGGTCCGATCACGAGTTCCACGATGTCGAGACGACGGAGTGGATCGCCTGGGCGCCCCTGCTCATCGGCACCCTCGCCATCGGCGTGTTCCCGAAGATCGTGTTCGGCGCGACGAACGATGCGGTCATCGGGCTGGTCGAGAAGGCGTTCGGGGGCTGATTCGTGCTCACGCTCGACTACCACGCACTGCTCCCCGAGCTGATCGTCGCAGGCACCGTCCTCGTGACGCTGGTGGTCGACATCGTGACGCGCCGCAAGCACCTCGTAGCGATCATCGGTGTGCTCGGCCTCTTCGCGGCCGCGGTACCGATACTGACCCTCTCGTTCTGCGGGTCGCTGGACTTCTGCTCCTCGACCGAGGCGAGCCGTGTGATGTTCGGCGGTGCGTATGTGATCGACGGCTACGCGCTGGTGCTCAAAGGCGTCTTCATCTTCGCTGGCTTCGTCGCCTTGCTCCTGTCGATCGGCTACCTGGAATCCGATCGCTACTACGAGGGCGAGTACTACTTCCTGCTCGTCGCTTCGGTGCTCGGCGGCATGGCGATGGCGTCGTCGCGGGATTTCGTCTCGATGATCGTGGCGCTTGAACTCGTTTCAGGGCCGGCTTTCATGCTCGCTGGCTGGCGGAAGGGCGATGCGAGGTCCAACGAGGCGTCGCTCAAGTTCTTCATCACGGGTGTGATCGCCCTCGCACTCACCCTGTTCGGCGTTTCACTGCTGTACGGGTTGACCGGCACGCAGCAATTCGATCAGATCGCGGTTCTCTCCGAGACGGTCGCCGACGTGCCACTGTTCACGCTGGCCGTGATCTTCATCGTGCTCGGGTTCGGCTTCAAGGTCTCGGCGGTGCCGTTCCACTTCTGGACGCCAGACACCTATCAGGGCGCCCCGCCGCCCGTCACGGCGTGGCTGTCCGTTGGTTCGAAGGGTGCCGGCTTCGTCGCGTTGCTGACCGTGTGCTATCTCGCCCTTCCCGCTGCAACGGACGTCTGGGGTCCGCTGATTTGGATCGTTGCCGCGCTTTCGATGACGGTTGGGAACGTGGTCGCGCTCAAGCAGACGAACGTGATGCGCCTGCTCGGCTATTCGTCCATCGCCCAAGCCGGGTTCATGCTCGCGCCGTTCGGAGCGGTCGCTGCGTCGGGTGCCGGTGATCTGGCCCGGCCATTCCAGGCGACGATCACGTACTTCGTCATCTATGCGGTGATGAACCTCGGTGCGTTCGGCACGGCGATCATCATCGGCCAAAGGGTCGGCTCGTACGAGCTCGAGGACTGGGGCGGGCTGTCGAAGTACGCCACGGGTGTCGCCCTCTCGTTGGCCGTGTTCTTCATGTCGCTCGCCGGTGTCCCACCGCTTGCCGGATGGTTCGCCAAGTTCGCCATGTTCCGGGCGACGATCGGGGTCGGGAACTGGTGGGGGTACAGCATTGCGATCGTCGCCGCGGTGAATGCCGTGATCGCCTTCGTGTACTACGCCAAGGTGATGAAGTCTGCCTTCTTCGACGACGTTCCGGAAGGGATCGACGTCGACGTCGCGATGTCGGATGCGATCCCTGCGCCGATCGGGCTCGCGGTTGGCCTCGCCGTCGTCGGGGTGTTCCTCTTCGGTGTGCTCCCGGGCCTTGCAGCGAACGTCGGCAACTTCTCCACCGATCTTCTCGGAACCCTCGGTCTCTAGCGCCGCGCCGCGGTCGGCGCATCGCTGAGGTGAGTGAATGCCTTCACTCTCGTCCCCCTGAAGGGAGGACGCGGCCCTGCGATTGCACGACGCCTGCACGCTCGAGGTAAGACGGCCTGCGGGTGTCGTAGTCTCTGAGCCATGAACGATCTCCTCGACATCCACGAACGTTGGACCGCGGCGGGCAAGAGTGTTGCCGTCGCCACCGTTGCTTCCGTGAAGGGCTCAGCCCCGAGGGGCGTCGGCGCAAAGATGTTGATCTCCTCCGACGGCGACATGGAGGGGAGTGTCAGCGGGGGATGTGTCGAGAACGACGTCCGCGAACATGCGCTCGCGGTGCTCACGAGCGGGGAGCCCAGGCTCGTGACGTACGGCATCGCGGACGACGACGCATTCGAGGTCGGGCTCACCTGCGGCGGGACGATCGAGGTCTTTGTCGAACCATGGTGAGTGAACGGGTCGAGGCCCTCGCCACGCTCAGGGCTGACGAACGCCTCGGGGCCATGGCAACCGTCGTCGAGGGCCCGGATGTCGGGTCATGGGTGGTCATCGATCGCAAGAGCGGTGTGTTGGCAGGCAATCCGGGTGAGTGGTTCACGTCCGATGTCGCTTCCGATACTGACCAGCTGATGGATGCAGAGCAGTCGACGACCCTCTCGTACGGACAGCGTCGCATCCTGATCGAGAGCGTCGCACCGTCACCCGTCATGTTGGTCTTCGGCGCAGGGCACATCGCCCAGCCACTCTCGATGTTCGCGAAGGAGCTCGGATTCCGGGTGGTCGTTGCTGATGCGCGATCGGCGTGGGCGACCGAGGAACGCTTCCCCCATGTCGACGAGCTGATCGTGGCATGGCCTGACAAGGTCTTCGACCACATCACCGTGGACCAGCGAACGTACGTGGTGTTGCTGAGTCACGACAGCCGATTCGAGATCCCCGTGCTGAACGCCGTGCACCAGTCGTCGGCGCGGTACGTGGGAGCAATGGGATCGCGGCGGACGCATCGGATGCGCGTCGAGCGCCTCCTTGCCGATGGATGGACCCAGGAGGAGGTCGACGACATCCACGGACCCATCGGCCTCGACCTCAAGGCCCAGACGCCCGCGGAGACAGCGATTGCCATCCTCGCCGAGATCATCCGCGTGCGTTACGGGGCAGGGACGGCACTCTCTCTCAGCGGCACTGACGAGCCGATTCACCTTCCGTAGATGCCGGAGGCAACTCCCGCAGCCGCCGTCATCCTCGCCGCAGGCGAATCGACTCGAATGGGTGAACCGAAGGTGTTGCTGCCGTTCGGCGACGGAACCGTGCTCGGGGCCGTGATCGCGTCGGCCGCCTCGGCCGGTCTTGATCCGATCGTCGTGGTCACCGGTTTCAACGCCGGCGCTGTCGGGGAAGCCGTTCCAGCCGGGGTACACAACGCGACCAACCTGCATCCCGAACGGGGTACCGGGAGCTCGCTCGATGTCGGCCTCGCCTCGGTCGACGAGGGCACTGATGTCGTGGTCCTGCTTGCGGACATGCCGGGGGTGGACCCGGCGATCATTGCCTCGCTCGTGTCGGAGAGCCGTGCGGACGGATCGATCGCCGGCCGGGTGCGATACACCAACGGCGACGGACACCCGATCTTCCTGTCGAGTTCGGGACGATCCCTCCTGGGTGAGACCGGGGACGACCGTCCGCTCTGGTCCTTTCTGAACGGGCTCGATGGCGACGCGAGAACGGACCTCGAAGTCGACACAACGAAACCGCTGGACCTCAATGCGCCTGAGGATTACCGGGCGGCAACCTCGATCGGTTTCGACGAGTTCATGCGGTCGGCGCTGTACGACGCCGAGCATGGCTTCTTTGCAGCCGGTCCTGTGCGCGCAGGCCGTGACGGTGACTTCATCACGAGCCCCGAGGTGTCACCATGGTTCGGAAGGCTCATCGGGCGTTGGGCGCTCAGCGAGGTCCCGAAGGGAACGCACCTCTTCGAGGTCGGTGCGGGCACGGGCAGCTTGCTCGAGCCCCTACTCGACGAGGCGGGTTCGCACTTCGCATCCGTCACAGCAGTCGAGTGGTCTCGGGATGCTCGGGACCAGATACGTCAGCGGTTGCCAGATGTCCGTGTCACCGAGGCGCTGGATCTGCCTGCGGAAGGTCCCGCGCTCGTCGTGGCGAACGAGCTCTTGGACAACATGCCTTCGCGTCTGGTGGAGCGGACCGAGGATGGATGGATCGAGTGGCGAGTCACGACGGTCGGCGGGAGGGACTTCGTCGCGGCGGACGCCCCGAAGGGCCTGGCGGAGTGGTGCGATCTCTATCTCCCGGATGCGCCGATCGGGTGCCGCGTCTCCGCACAGGTCGAGATGGCTTCGTGGATCAGGGCACTCGCCGCGCGGCCCCGGACGAGGGTGATTGCATTCGACTACGCGGCGTCCACGGCCGAGCTGTGCCGTCGAGCCCCGGGTCAGCTCGTTCGCACGTTCCGTCGCCACCGAGAGGGGGTTGACCCGCTCGGTGAACCAGGATCGACGGACCTCACCGTCGAGGTGAACTGGCAGGTGGCCGAACGTGCCGTCGAATCCGCAGGAGGCCGTTTCATGGTCTCCACTCAGGCCGACTTCCTGGGCCGTTGCGGAGCGAGGGACGTGCTCGAGGATCTTCGCGAGCGCGAGCGGATGCAGGCAGCGGCCGGAGATGCCATGGCACAGCTCGCGGCACGGTCGGAATCGGTTGACGTCCGCGCACTCCTGGACGAGCGAGGCCTCGGGGGATTCATGGTCCTCGACGTACACTCAGGAACCCACACCATGGAACCCAGCGTCAAAGACTGAGAACCGTCGGTAGGAGAGATCATGAAGAGGTTGACAACGATGTTCGCAATTGGAGCCGTGCTGCTTGCGGCGTGCGGAAGTCCCGCCAGCCCCGGCGCCGGTGACGAAGTATTGACTTCGGCGGCGAGTGATACGTCGACGTCATCGACCACGCCCGAGACGACGACGACCGAACAACCGATGCCCGTCGAGCCGAACAACGGCATCGGCGACGGGACTTCAGGGGAGGATCAGCCCGTGACGCTCGACGGACCGTACCCGGCTGCGGTAGCCGACCTTGCTCAGCGACTCGGCATCGCAGAGGATGACATCACGGTGCTCGAAGCCCGAGCCGTCACTTGGGGCGACGGCAGCCTCGGATGCCCGGAACCGGGCAAGATCTACACGCAGGCACTCGTCTCAGGATGGCTGATCGTCCTCGAGGCCAACGGCACGAAGTACGAGTACCACGCAGGATCAGGTGACCCGTTCCTGTGCGCGAACCCGGTCTCCCCATCGACCGACGATCCCTACGACTACTAGGACCAGGCGAATCCGGACGCGGAAAGGGGAGGGCGTGAGCCCTCCCCTTTCTTCACGTATGAACGTGGATTGTCAGTCGGTGTCGATCCTCACGACTGTGCGACCGGTTTCGTCGGTGCCGTCGTCGTAGATCACGAACCCGAGGTACTTGGTGTCAGCCGTCAACCCGCTCCAGATCAGGTCGATTGTTGCTGTATCTCCCAAGGTTGCGGTGTTCGTACTCGGCGTCACCGTCATGTTCCCCGCATCGGTGGAATCCACCGACCACGAGAACAGGGTGAAGTCGGCCGAGCCGCCACCCTCCGGTTGCCATCCATGGACAGCAACGTAGAAGAACGAGCCCCAGGAAGTTGGGTCGGCGATATCCACCTGCTCTTCAGACGTTCCGGAACCACTCTGACCGACGAAGACGTTGAAGCCCTCGTCGATGATGTACAGGTCGAGATCGTCTGCGCCCGACGTGTAGTCGTCGAACAGCGAGAATCGCATCAGTTCGCTACCGGCCGGAATCGGCACGATGTACCACGTGATTCCGACGCATCCCGCGGGTGCATCAGGGAGCGTGCTGAAGTCACAGGACCCAAGTGCTCCGTTGATGTCGTCCGTCGGGTCGTCACCAACGGTGCCCGGATACTTCATGGCCTCGACGAGACCCGCGGCCGAAGCCCCGAAGTCACCCGAGTAACCAAAGCCGACGTCGAAACTGTCGGCGCCGTCGGTGCCAGCGAACTGCACCTCTCCCGGCTTGGCGAGGGCAACGGGCTTCACTGCCAGGGGCGAACGCACGGAGTGCGTGCCATCCGACCAGGTCAGCGACCCGAATGTGTAGCTGCCGATGACCGCCGACTCGTTCGAGGTGAACGTCACGTCGTACGACGCGGACTCGCCCTCTGCGAGCGTCAGCGAGGTCGGTGAGACCTCGACATCGACACCTGGAGGCGCGTCGACGCTGACCTCGTACGTGCCCGCGGAGCCGACATTCGTGACGGTCCTGGAGGTCGTCTGCGAACCCGGGAGCTCACCGATCGCGATCGACGGGTAGTTGAGATCCGTCGGGTCGATGAGGTCGAGTGCGAAGAACACCCAGTCGAGGAAGCCTGCGTCGTAGACGAGGCCCGGATCCGTCGCCAGGTTCGGAACCACGTGACCTGCCCCATAGCCGAACGGGGTACCCGGGATGGGGTTGCCCATGTTCGTCTCCTGGGACGCCGTGGTCATCAGCGCCGACTTCATCATCGCGGGCGACCAATCCGGGTGTGCATCCGTGAGGAGCGCACCAAGACCTGCAACGTGCGGACTCGACATCGACGTGCCCGAATACGCATCGAAGCTGTTACCACCATTCGAAGGCGGAGCCACGGCAGCGATGATGTCGACCCCAGGAGCGAGGATGTCCGGTTTGAGCAGGTCTCCACTCATTGCCAACGCAGGTCCGCGTGACGAGAAGGCCGCGACTTCAGGTGCCTCGGCGGTCACGAGGTGACCTCCATCGAGTTCGATCGTTGCACCGTCGGTCTGCGCGTATGCCCTGAGGGCAGCGCCCTGGATGTGGTCGACGTGCAGCGTCGGCACCGAGTGGAAGTCGGCGTTGACCGAGCTCGGTCCGACATTGGCGTGCACCATGCCGGTACCGCCAGCCTGCGCGACTGCCGCGCTCTTCGAGACACGCGCGATCTCGCCGCGATCACAGAGAACGATCTTGCCGCTCACAAGCGCCGGATCGAGCGTTCCCGGGTAGCACAGACGTACTTGCTCGGCGTCTGCACCTGCAAGGCCCACGTCGGACGAGTACACCAAGTCGCCGAAGACGACGGCGTTCGCCTGCATCGCACCGGTGTAGACCGCGGGTTCACCGGTCGTGCCCGTCCCCTCGTAGTTGCGGTCGTGTGTGCCAGCAGCCACCGTGGTCAGCCACGGGCTGTTGTGCGCGACCGTGCTCGCACCGGGTCCGGCGTTGCCAGC
>QJWC01000054.1 GCA_003235475.1 Acidimicrobiia bacterium
GGACGCGTCCCTGGTCGCCGATGTCGCCACGATCCGCACCGAATCCAAGCGATGGGGGCGCATTGCCTGTGCGAAGTCCTCGATCACCTCGATCGTGTCGCTCATCGCCTCATCACTGAGGCACCCGGTACGGTCGACGCCGCGCGCCAAGCCCGTCACGCGGCTCTCACGGTGCAGCGAGTTGCCCGCATCATCAGCGATGAGGAGACGCACCGAGTTCGAGCCGATGTCGATCGCAGCGACCGTCATCTCGGCTCCACCCATTCCGGGTTCCGAACGACCACGCCGTCTCGCTCGACAACACACGGCGCCGTGCAATCCAACGGTTCGATCTCGGAAGCCGTCATCGCACCCACAGGGTTCTCGTTGCCCGCAGCGGTATCCGCGTAATGGGCATGGAGGCACTTGACACCTCGCGACGAGCCAGCAACGCCGCCAGACGGCCTCGGACCGGAATGACCGGCCGGGATCATGCGGTCGCGGCTTCGTTCGTACCTCCGCATGGCCTCGTCGAAAGCAGCGGCGAACACCTCGTCGGTTGCGATGCGCTCATCGGCCTGGGCGACACCGCCGGCAGCCTCGAGACGGCCGATGCGACGCGCGGCAAGTGGACATGTCAGCCAATGCGTCGTCGGGAAGGGGGTCCCATCGTCGAGGATCGGTGGCACTTCCGTGACGACGGGCAGCCCGAGGTGACATCGACGTTCGACGCGTACGACGGACCGCACGGGCCGCTCGAGTTGTGTCTCAACGACCGCGCGGTCATCCATCGTCAGCGAGGTCACGACCGGTGATGAAGTCCCAGATCTTCTCGAAGAACCCGCGCTCGGTCGGGAACGGGCTGACCGCTTCCTCTGGCGCGTCTGGTCCCCGAACCACGGTTGTGTCGAGTTCGGGGGCGATGACGGTGTACCCCACTTCGCCCGGGCGAACGTACCCGTACTCCTCGCGGGCGATGCGCTCGATCTCCGTCTCCGTCAGCAGCGACTCGGCCTGGGCAGAGAGTCGCGCGTTCTCGGACTCGAGTTGCGCGAGCCGCTCCTGTGCGTCAGCGACCTGAACGCCTCTCCCCAGATACTGCTTCACGGGGAGCACACCCGTCGCGACGAGGCCGAGGGAGATGAGGAGGGCGAAGAAGACCATCGTCCGCCATCGGGCCCTCCTCGGAAGGACTCGCTGGTCCCCGGCGACGCGTTCGATCGTGTCGGTCATCGGAACCTCCTGAATCGGTCCCAGCCAGCAAAACGGGCCTCGCTACCGAGCCTCTCCTCGATGCGCAGGAGCTGGTTGTACTTCGCCGTGCGCTCTCCCCGCGCGGGGGCGCCCGTCTTGATCTGACCGGCGTTCGTGGCCACCGCGAGATGGGCGATGAACGAATCCTCCGTCTCACCTGACCGGTGCGAGATCATCGACCCGTACGACGACTGTTCGGCGAGGCCGATCGTGTGCATCGTCTCGCTCAATGTGCCGATCTGGTTGACCTTGATGAGGATCGCGTTGGCAACGCCGGAGTCGATCGCCCGACGGAGGAGATCGACGTTGGTCACGAGGAGGTCGTCGCCCACGAGTTGCACCGCGTCGCCAAGCGTGTCGGTGAGGTGCTTCCACCCGTCCCAATCCGCCTCGTCGAGGCCGTCCTCGATGGACACGATCGGATAGCCGCCGTCGAGCTCTTTCAAGTGGGCGACCATCCCCGCGGAGTCGAGTGACGCACCGGACAGGGCGTACGAGCCATCCGAGTAGAGCTCGGACGCTGCCACGTCGAGTGCGAAGGCGACATCCTCACCGACCCGGTACCCGGCACCTTCGATGGCCTCGGTCAGGACGTCGAGAACATCGGTGTCGGAGTCGAGATCCGGGGCGAAGCCGCCCTCATCACCCACGTTCGTCGCCGCACCCCTCGCCGAGAGGACACCCTTGAGCGAGTGGTACACCTCGACACCCGCACGAAGTGCTTCGGAGAAGCTCGGCGCGCCACCGGGGACGATCATGAACTCCTGCGTGTCGATCGAGTTCTGGGCGTGCGCCCCGCCGTTCACGACATTGAAACATGGGGTCGGCAGCGTTCTGGCGTCCGTCCCCCCGAGGTAACGGTATGTCGGAAGCCCGACGCCCGAAGCCGCCGCACGGGCGGTTGCCAGGGACACGGCGAGGATGGCGTTCGCCCCGAGGTTCGCCTTGTTCGGCGTGCCATCGAGATCGATCATCGCCTGGTCGACGGTCTCCTGCGCTGTGGCATCCAGGCCGACCACGGCTGCGGCGATCGTGGAGTTGACATTGGCGACGGCGGTCTGCACGCCCTTGCCCATGTAGCGGTCCCCGCCGTCCCGGAGTTCGACCGCCTCGAGCGCCCCGGTCGACGCGCCAGAGGGGACGATCGCCCGTCCGAAGGCGCCGCCGGACAGCGTGACCTCGGCCTCGACGGTCGGGTTTCCGCGCGAATCGAGGACCTCGCGGGCGTGCACGCCTGCAATCGTGGTGTCTCTGGCCATGACGTACACGAGGGTAGACCGCTTCAACCGATGCGACGAGGTTTCCGACGTCAGCCGACGTCCGACTTCGCCCTTTCCCAGGCGGCATCGAGTTCGTCGAGGGTGGCGTCGCCGAGAGGCAGGCCAGCTTCGACGAGCTGCTGCTCCATGTGCCTGAACCTCGCCATGAAACGGTCAACGCTCCCCCTGAGCGCGACCTCCGGGTCGACGTCGAGCTTCCGGGCGAGGTTCACCACGGAAAACAGGACATCCCCGAGCTCGGCGGCAGTGGCGTCCCGGGCCCCGGCTTCGGCTTCGAGCTCGTCGAGTTCGCGGCGCACGACGTCGAAGACCTCTCCCGCCGTGGCCCAGTCGAATCCGACGTTCGCCGCTCGCTTCTGCACCTTGAGGCTGCGGACCACGGCCGGCATGGAACCAGGGACATCATCCATCAGGCTCTCGCGGTCCTTTTCGTCCCCCTTGATCGTTTCCCAGTTGGCCTTCACCTCATCCGCATCAGCGACGACGACGTCGCCGAAGACGTGAGGGTGCCGATTGACCAGCTTTCGACGGTTCATCTCCGCCACGTCGTCGATGTCGAACGCCCCGGCCTCTGAGGCGAGCGTCGCGTGGAAGACCACCTGGAGCAGCAGGTCGCCCAGCTCGTCCTCCACCTCGGCATACGCACCGAAGTCCACATCCCCACCGGGGGCATCGGCCGAGAGTTGCGCGATCGCGTCCGCGGTCTCGTATGCCTCCTCGACGAGATGCGTGAGCAGGGAGTGGTGCGTCTGCTTGCGGTCCCACGGGCACTCCCGCCGCAGCACACGGTTCGTCGCGATCAGCCCGAGGATCCCGACCGGCGCGGAAGGGACGAACACCGACGTTCTCGGGCCGCCCTCGTACTTGGCGAGATCCGCAACAGTCATGGGGGCGACGGTTTGGTCCGCATCCCCGAGCCGGTCGACGACGGTGACGCTGCCGTCAGCGCCGAGGAGCCTGTCGAGTGACGAGGACACGTCGGCACATCGCAGCGCCGAATCGACCTGGGTGACGAGCGTCGGCACGTGGAGCGGCAGAGGATCGGGGAGGTCCCGCGCATCGAGCACCTGCAGCCCGTCAGCTATGGGGTCGATGCCGAGTTCTGCGTACACGAGGTCGAGGAACGAGGTCGCCGGGAGCACGGTCACCTCGACGCCCCGCTCGGCCGCAACCCGGAGAATGTCCCGAACGGTCCGCTCGCCGACGAGCGGGCTCCCCGGAACGGCGTAGACGACCGGGCCCGCGGTAGCGGCGTCGATCACTCGCCGCGTGATCGCGTCGTACACGGCGTCGAAGTCGTCGAGCGTGTCGTACAGGTCGTCACACGACACCACGTCCCGCGTCTGGGACATCCACCCCGCCGCGGGATGATCGAGCGTCCGCAGGATGACCGTGACGTCCGGGTCGGTCAGCATGGCCTTGACCCGCCCGTCGAGGTACTCGATTCCCGCCGGCCCGAGGCCGACGATCGTCACAGACATCAGGGCGAGCCGGCTGGGGCGATGATGGCGTCCGCCTGCGGGAACCACGTGCCGATCTGCGAACGGACGACAATGTCCGCCCTGCTGACGATCGCGTCCCGCCACGCATTGAATTCGGCCACGAGTAGCTCTGCAGGGATCCATCGCTCGGGATCCGCTGCGAACTCCTCGAAGCTCTGGGGTTCGTCACGGGAGTCGATGACGACCACGTGCCATCCGAAGCTCGTCTCGAACGGATCCGTGACCTCACCGACGGGTTCGCCCGCTACCACTGAGCTGAAGGGCTCGACGTATCGAGCAGGGTTCACCGGACACGGGAGCGCTCCGCCCACCGACTGCTGGTCGAGCGATACGTCAGTCGCCACGTCGCCAAAGTCCTCGCCAGCATCGATCCGGTCCTTGGCCGCTTGCGCACCGTCTTGGGTTTCCACCACGAGGTGTCGAACGCAAACCTGCACGAGACGGTCGCGGTCACCGTCCCAGACGGACTGCAGGAACCCGGGGTCTTGCGCCATCGCGGAGATCACTGCCCTGCGAATGGCGAGCTGGGTCGTCACGACCTCGACCGCGTACGAGCCGAGCGCGGGGTTCGCGGACACGTTGTTCACGATCGTGAGCTCCTCGGGCAGGGCCACAGCGAGAAACGCCTGCCGCGCCGCCTCGGAGTCGAGATCGTCGAGGCCGTAGTCATCTGCCGCTGCGAGAGCTGACGCCCTCGTCACGATGAGCGTGGTGAGGTCGCTTCGGAAGGTGTCTCCGTCCGAAATCTCGCCAGCGGAGCCGGGATCATCGGAGCGAACCGCAAGAACCTCGGCATCCGTGATCGCCGTCCCGTTGACCGTGGCCGCATGCGTCGCCGAAGAGCACGCTGACGCGAACGCGCCAAGCGCGGCGATGAGGACGAGAATCTTGAGTCGTCTGGTCACAGGGGCGTTCACCCTTCCGGTTCCGGCCACATTGTACGGAGGAAGCGGGATATGGCCTTGGCAGGGGACGCCTCCGGAGGCCTGAGGAAGAGGGCGTCTCCCCGCAGCACCGCGCCCTTGGCGATGCGTTGCAGCCGCACCTCCTGCGATGCCTTCAAATGGACTGGGCGAATCTTGACCTCGCGTCGGTTCTGGATGATCTCGATGATGCCCAGCCGCGCGGCCTCGACGCGCAGGCGGGCGAGGTTGATGAGCTCCTCGGCGGTCGGTGGCAACTCCCCGAATCGGTCCTCCCATTCGACAACCACGTCGTCGATCGCCTCATAGTCCTTCGCCGCGGCAAGCCTCCGGTATGCCTCGAGCCGCGTGTCGCTTCCGGGCGCATAGTCATCAGGCAGGTGGGCATGGAGGTCGAGGTCGATCCTGATGGGGGTCTCCTCGACCGACTCGATCGCCTCGCCCTTCAGTTCCCTGACGGCGTCGGCGACGAGCTCCGTGTAGAGGTCGAACCCGACCGCGGCGATGTGACCCGACTGTGTCTCCGAGAGGATCGAACCTGCGCCCCGGATCTCGAGGTCCCTCATCGCGAGCGCAAACCCGCTTCCGAGGTTCGAGAACTCACCGATCGCTTCCAGACGACGGAACGCTGTGTCGGTCAGCCGTTCGGACGGCGGGTGGAACAGGTACGCGTACGCGCGTTGGTTCGACCGACCAACCCTCCCCCGCAACTGGTAGAGCTGCGCGAGGCCGAGGCGGTCTGCCCGTTCGACGATGAGCGTGTTGACCTGCGGGACGTCGAGACCCGACTCGATGATCGTCGTCGCGACGAGCACGTCGTACAGGTGGTTCCAGAAGTCGAACATGACCTGCTCGAGCTGCCCCTCGCTCATCTGGCCGTGCGCAACGCCGATCCGTGCGTCGGGCACGAGGTCTTTGAGCTTGCGGACCGCCAGATCGATCGACTGCACACGGTTGTGCACGACGTACACCTGACCCTCGCGGAGCATCTCCCTGCGGATGGCCGCCGCCACTGCCTTCTCGTCGTGCGGGCCGACGTAGGTCAGGATGGGATGGCGGTCCTCGGGAGGCGTGCGGATGCTCGATACGTCCCTGATACCTGTGAGCGCCATCTCGAGGGTCCTCGGGATCGGCGTCGCCGTGAGGGTCAACACATCGACGCTCGTCCGCAATTCGCGCAGCGCATCTTTCGCCGCGACGCCGAAACGCTGTTCCTCGTCGATGACCACCAGCCCGAGGTCGCGATAGTGGATGTCATCCGACAGCAGCCGGTGCGTCCCGACGACGATGTCGACCTCGCCGGTCGCGAGCCTTTCGATCACCTTCTTCTGTTGCCCCGTCGTGAGGAAGCGCGACAACATCTCGACCCGAACCGGATAAGGGCGGAACCGCTCCTCGAAGTTTGCGAAGTGCTGCTGAGCGAGCAACGTCGTCGGAACGAGGACCACAGCCTGCTTACCGTCCTGGACCGCCTTGAACATCGCCCGGATGGCAACTTCGGTCTTCCCGAATCCGACATCGCCGAAGATGAGGCGGTCCATCGGAGTCTCTGATTCCATGTCCGCCTTGACGTCCGAGATCGCCGTGAGCTGATCTGGTGTCTCCTCGAATGGGAACGCCGACTCGAACTCGCGCTGCCACGGCGTGTCCGCTGGGAAGGCGTGGCCTTGCGCAGCGGCGCGTTTGCGATGGAGCTCCACAACCTGATCCGCGACGACGGCGACTTCCTTGCGGATCCGGCTCCGCACCTGGCTCCAGTCGGTCCCTCCGAGCCTCGAGAGGCGAGGCGACTCCCCACCCGAATACCTCGTGATGCCTGCGAGCTGGTCAGTCGGCACGTACAGCTTGTCATCGCCGTGGAACTCGACGAGCAGGTAGTCACGCTCGATGCCTGCCATGTCGCGATGGACGAGGCCGGCGAATCGCCCGATGCCGTGGTGGTGATGGACCACGTAATCGCCCGGCGCCAGGTCCCGATACGCATCGCCGATGTCGCGTCTGGTCCCCCTCCGCGCCACCCTGTGTGCTCGCCGCCTCCCCGCGACCTCTCGTTCGCCCACCACGCCGATGCCGATCGAAGGGAACACGAAACCCTGGTGGATGCCGACCGGCATCACGACGGTGGCCCTGCCTTCGATCTCCGTCGCCAATGGGAGGTCTGCCCCGTGTTCGGTGAGCACCGACGCGACCCTGCGAGCGGCTGGCTCGCCGTCCATGGCGACAACGATGTCGACGCCACGGCCTCGCCACGTGTTGATGGCCCTGGCAACGGACTCGGGATCCCCCGGTACCGCGTCGAGCCCGCGGACCTCGATGCCCTCATCGCCCGGCCCGGCTGGAAGCGGAGGCGCATCGAGCATGCGATCTGCGATCCGCTCTTCGTCGAACGGGAGGTAGAGGGGCGGATGATCACCGGCGTCCGGCGAGCCGGACCCCCAGGTATCGGCGAGCGCGTTCGCGAGATCCGCTTCCTCGTCGATGAGTTCCACGCCACGCGACCGGCATCGCACGGCATCAAAGACGAACACCGGCGCGTCCGTCTCGTCGAGGGCGGTGCGAGGAAGGGTCAGCCACGGCAGCCACGACTCCATCCCCTGGAAGGTCACACCGTTTGCGATCCGTTCCCACGCCTCGGAAGCCCACGGCGCATCGACGAGGAGTTCCGCGGCGCGGGCGGCGACCCGGTCGTCGATCAACACCTCACGAGCCGGATAGATCGACGCGGCATCCACGTCCTCATCCGAGCGCTGGGTCCCCGCGTGGAAGGTCCTCATGGACTCGATCTCATCGCCCCAGAAGTCGATTCTCAGCGGTGCGTCGAGGTTCGGCGGGTAGATGTCGATGATGCCGCCACGCACGGCCATGTCGCCCCGTGCCTCCACACGGTCGGTTCGCTGGTAGCCGAGCTCCGAGAATGCCTCGACGACCGCGTCGAAGCCCGGCTCGTCGCCAACCGCCAGTTCGATCGGGGCAACCCTCGTCGGCGACACGCGCTGCGTCACAGCCCGCACCGAAGCCACGATCACCGCAGGCCCCTCCCCGGCCAGTCGGTGACGAGCCTCGATCCGGGCAGCCATCGTCGCAACGTTCGGAGACACATGTTCGAACGGAAGTGTCTCCCACGCGGGCAGCTGGAATGCGTGCTCGATGAAGAGACCGACATCGTCGAGGAGCTCCTCGGCCTCGCGTTCACCCGCGACGATCCCGAGGACCGGCCGATTGCCCCGGATCGCAGCCGCAGCGAGGGTCAGGGCGCGCGCGGGCGGCGGCACGACACGTCGACCCGGGATGGGTGGATCGAGTTCGCGCCGCCACAGGTCGACAAGCGATCTGAGCGGGGCGGTCACAGCTCGCTCGAGGGTACCTCGCAGCCGCACTCAGCCCGAGGGGATCATTCCCTCGGATCTGAACCATGCGACCGTTCGCTCGATGGTGGTCTCGATGGGCGTGTATTCGAGGCCGAGATCGCGCGTCGCTTTCGAGCCGTCCATGCGGTGGCCGTGAAGAAGGGTGTTTACGAGGGCAGGGCATACGCCAGCCCGCGGGCGGACCAGGGCCAAGAGTGCAGCCGCAGGCTTGCCGATGGTTCTGACGACTCCCTCGGGTACCCAACGCGGATCGACATCGACGCCCGCGGCAGCCTTTGCCTTCTCGACGAGATCCGAGATCCGCATCGAAGCTCCCGACAGGATGTAGCGCTCCCCTGCTCGGCCCCGGGATTCAGCTGCGAGATGCCCTGCGGTGCAGTCCTCGATGTCGACGAGGGAGACCCACGCATCGAAGAGCCGGGGTCTGCGGGTCCTCAGCGCTCGCACGAGCATCTCGGCGGATCCCGTCGAGCGGCCCGGTCCCTGAACCGAAGCCGGGTTGACGCACACGAGCGGCATACCGATTTCGTCTGCCGTTTCGAACGCGGCGATCTCCCCGAGGTGCTTCGACCTCGAGTACGCGGAGAGGTACTCGCCGTTGTGGCGGATCTCCTCGGTACCGATGATGCCTTGCGACTCCCCGATTGCCGCCATCGATGATGTGTGGACGACGCGTCGCGTTCCTGCATCTGCGGCGGCACTGATGACCGTGCGGACGGCATCGACGTTGACGGCGTCCATCGCAGCTCGATCCCTCGGACACGCCTCGTTGATACCGGCGAGGTGAAACAGCGTCTCTGTCCCCCAAAGGGCGTCGCGCAGACCCTCGCCCGTGACGATGTCGGCGCGAATCGGTTCCGCTCCAAGATCCCGGACACGATCGGCAGCGGCGTCGGACCGGATGACTGCGCGCACCGGCCTCCCGTCCGCCACGAGTCTCCTCACCAGGTGCTGACCCAGGACCCCGGTTGCACCTGTCACTGCGACCTGCCTCTGGGCGGTCCGGTCAGGAGGCACGGTCCCCCCGGTAGAACACGGATCGGAACCGGCCGAAGTAGTCGCCCGCAGAGAGCACCGTCACCACCACCGCGACCGCCATCAGCCACTCGTCGAGGCGCCACGGGCCGAGGACCACGTCGGCCTTGAGGATGGCGAAGCCGATCGCGACGAACTGGAAGGTCGCTTTCCACTTCCCCCAAATGCTCGGAGGAACGGTCGATTGGTCGAGGGCGGCGACCGCTCTGAGGCCCATGATCGCGATCTCCCTGCCAATGATGATGAAGGCGACCCAGGCACTCACCGTCCCGACCTGAACGAGAGCGAGCAGCGCGCCAGCCACGAGGACCTTGTCGGCGACCGTGTCGATGAACGCGCCGAGCGTCGTTGTGATGCGCCAGCGCCTCGCCAGGTACCCGTCCGCGAAGTCGGTGAGCGCCGCGACGGCGAACACCACGGTGGCGATGACCGCAACGCTGCGATCCCCTGGGGAATCGAGGACAAGCCAGATGACGACGGGCGTGAGGACGAGGCGCACGACCGCGAGCATGTTCGGAATCGACATCGGATGGGAGCCTAAAGGCGAGGCAGTTCGTGCGCCCGGCTCAGCCGCCGACCCACCCGAACGAGCGCTCGACGGCCTTCGACCACCCACGGAGGAGCCGCTCGCGGTCCGTGGTCGTCATCGCCGGGTGGAACCGGCGGGCCTCCTGCCAATGGGCGCTCACGTCGGAAGGCGACGACCACACGCCCGTAGCCAACCCCGCGCCGTACGCAGCGCCGAGGACCGTCGTTTCGACGTTCGAGGGAAGCACGACATCGGCATCGAGGATGTCGGCCTGGAACTGCATGAGAAGGTCGTTGTGCACCATGCCTCCGTCAACCCTTATCTCGGGGAGGATCGATCCGGTGTCGCTTGCCATCGCGCCGAGGACATCGCCGACCTGGAACGCGGTGGCTTCGAGGACGGCCCTCGCGATGTGACCTTTGTTCGCGTAGCGGGTGAGGCCCGCGAAGACACCTCTCGCATCGTCTCTCCAGTGCGGGGCGAAGAGGCCTGAGAAGGCCGGAACGAAGTACACGTCGCCGTTGTCATCGACGGTGCTCGCGAGGCGTTCCACGTCTGGCGCGGCATCGATGAGGCCGAGGTTGTCCCTGAGCCATTGAACGCCGGCTCCGGCGATCGCCACCGAGCCCTCAAGGGCGTAGCTCGCAGGCTCTCCTTCGATCTGGTACGCCACCGTCGAGAGAAGACCCGCACGCGATCGCACGATGTCTTGCCCCGTGTGCGACACGAGGAACGCTCCTGTTCCGTACGTGACCTTGGTGGCGCCGCGCTCGAACCCGGCCTGGCCGACGAGGGCCGCATGCTGGTCGCCGAGGATCGCCGAAAGGCTCGTGCCCTCGAGCACGCCGAGGCACGGAGCGATTCGCCCGATCGATGGCACGATGTCGGGAAGCATCTCCATCGGTACGCCGATCGCCGCGCACAGGTCAGCATCCCATTCCAGCGTGTCGAGGCGCATCAGCATGGTGCGGCTCGCGTTCGTGACATCGGTGACGTGACGACCGGTGAGCTTGAAGGTGAGCCATGAATCGATCGTGCCGAATGCAAGTTTCCCCGCTTCGGCCCTCGAACGAAGCGTGGCGTCGCGATCGAGGAGCCATCGCACCTTCGGCCCAGAGAAGTACGTCGCCGGAGGGAGTCCGGTTCGGTCCCTGAACCAATCGGCGCCGTGTTCGGTATCGAGCGCCCTGGCGATGTCGGCAGTGCGCGTGTCCTGCCAGACGATCGCGTTCGCAACGGGCTCTCCCGTACCGCGGTCCCACACGACCGCCGTCTCCCGCTGGTTCGTGATCCCGACACCCGAAAGGTGGGAGGCGGAAACCCCCGCTTCACCGAGGGCTTCGGCGATGACGCGCTCGGTGTTGCCCCAGATCTGATTCGCGTCGTGTTCGACCCACCCTGGGTTCGGGAAGATCTGGTCGTGCTCCATCTGGGCAATCGCCACGAAGGCGCCGCTGTCGTTCACGACGACGAACCGGGTGCTGGTCGTTCCCTGGTCGATGGCGCCGACGAGGCTCATCTCGGCTCCTGCCTACGTGTTCTGTTCACCAGCGAACTGGCGTGCCGACTCCCCGCCTTCACGAATGAACCTTTCGATCACCTCGGCGGCACGGTACACGGCGCCGTGTACATCGTCCCGCTCTGACTTGGAGAAGCGCTTGAGGACGAAGGCCGCAGGATCCATGGATCCAGGCGGACGGCCGACCCCGATCTTGAGCCGCCAGAAGTCGTTGGTCTTCAGCGATCCGATCGTCGATCGCACACCGTTGTTCCCGCCATGGCCGCGGGACCACTGCACCTTGAGCTTCGCGAACGGAACGTCGATGTCGTCGTGCACGACGAGCAGGCGATCGCCTTCGACGCCGTAGTACCGCACGAGAGGCGCGATCGCCTGACCGGACTCGTTCATGGACGTTGTCGGGAGCGCGATGATCGCGCGCGTCCCGTCGATGTTGACCTCGGCGATCTCGGACCGGATGCCCTGCCTGGCTGGCTTCAGTTGCGCATCGGTGTCCGCGGCGAAACGCTCGACGGCGACCGATCCGATGTTGTGGCGAGTCCCGTCGTACTTGGCTTCGGGGTTGCGAAGCCCAACGATCAGGCAGACAGTGATGTCGGTCAGCCCTCGTCGCCGGAGGCTTCGTCGTCGTCGGAGTCGTCGCCAGCAGCGAGTTCTCCGTCCTCGAGGAGCTCGCCTTCCTCGCCCTCGAGGAGCCCTGCTGCGGTCTCGGAGACTTCGGCGGCCGGGATGACGACCGTGAGGAACGGATGTTCCGGGTCGCCGACATAGGTGACACCGTCGACCTCCGGAAGATCCGAGAGCTTCAGGGTGTCACCGAGGTCGAGGCCTTCGATGTTGACTTCGATGGAGGATGGGATCGCGTTCGGTAGTGCCATGATCGTGACCGATGCCTCGAGCGTCTCCACGATGGCGCCCGCCTCGTTGACGGCGATCGGAATACCGACGTACTCGATGCCGACCTCGGCCTCGATTTCGGTGTCCATGCGCACCTCGATGAAGTCGAGATGGGTGATGTCGCCGCGAACGGGATGACGCTGCACCTCGCGGGCGACCGCAAGCACAGGCTCGCCCTCGATGTCGAGATCGATGAGGGCGTTCAGGCCTGCCTCGGTGTGAAGGACCGAATACAGATCGCGCTCTGAAACATGGACTGGGGCGGCTTCGTGGGTCTTTCCGTAGACCACACCCGGGACGCGACCTTCACGCCGAAGCCGCTTCGATGCACGGGTTCCGGACGTTACGCGCTTGACCGCTTGCAGGCTCTCCTGCGACATTGGGGTTCTCCTCGCAGAGTTCGGTGGAGTCGAGCCACAAGTGTAAACGGGAAAGGCCCCTATCCGCCGCCCGTGTCGACGGCGCTAGGTGTTCTCGCCCCTGAAGATCTCGCTGACCGACTTGTCGTTGAAAATCGCTTCGATCGTGCCCGCGACGAGGGGAGCCACGGAGAGCACGGTGAGGTTCGGGAGGGCCATTGCATCGGATGAGATCGGGAGGGTGTTCGTAATGACGATCTCCTCGATCGGCGCTTCCCTGAGCCGCTCGATCGCAGGCCCGGAGAGCACACCGTGGGTTGCGAGGACACGAACCGACAATGCCCCGCGCTCGAGCAGGAGGTTTGCGGACGCGATCGAAGTCCCAGCCGTGTCGATGATGTCGTCGACGATGATGCAGTGCCGACCGTCGACGGCGCCGACGACCTGGCTCGCGACAACCTGGTTGCGGACGTCGGTCCTCCGTCGCTTGTACACGAAGGCGACCTCGGCATCGAGCCTTCCGGCGAACCGGGTCGCACGCTTGACACCACCTGAATCAGGCGATACGAACGTGATGGGGCCGTCGAGCCGTGTCGACAGGTACTCCTCGAAGATCGGAAGGGCCGTGAGGGAGTCGAACGGTGCGTCGATGAACCCCTGGATCTGGCCCGTGTGGAGGTCCACCGACGCGATGCGGTCTGCGCCCACCGCCATGAAGAGGTCGCCCATCATCTTGGCTGTGATCGGTTCGCGGGGGCGGCCCTTCTTGTCCGCCCGGGCGTACCCGTAGTAGGGAACGACAGCCGTGATCCTCTTCGCGGACGCCCGCTTCAACGCATCGATCATGATGAGCTGCTCCATGATGTGCTCGTTGATCGGCGTGCCGTGCGATTGGATCACGAAGCAGTCGGCACCGCGCACCGACTCGGTGAACCGGATGTAGATCTCACCGTCTGCAAAGGTGCCGCGTTCGACGCCGCCGAGCTCGATGTCGAGCAGCTTGGCGACCTCCGCCGCGAGCTCGGGGTTCGCCGAACCCGTGAACAGCATGAGATGCTTGATCCCTGGCCGTTCCATCACGCGTCGTCCCCTTCCGCATTGCGACGCCGGTCGGCGTAGCCGGGCACATTCTTCTGTTCAGTCCGCTCTACCGCAAGTGCACCCTCTGGAACGTCCTTCGTGACGACCGATCCGGCGCCCGTATAGGCGTTGTCGCCAACGGTCACCGGGGCGACCAGCATGGTGTCCGAGCCAATGCGGACGTTGTCACCGATCACCGTCGCATGCTTCTGGTAGCCGTCGTAGTTGACCGTGATCGTGCCTGCACCGATGTTGGATCCCTTACCGATCGTGGCGTCGCCGACATAGCTGAGATGGGGAACCTTCGACCCTTCGCCGATGGTCGATGCTTTCACCTCGACGTATGTCCCGACCTTGGAGCCCTTTTGCAGAACTGCACCAGGACGCAGGTAGGCGAACGGGCCGACCCGTGCGTCCTCGCCGATCGTGGCGGACACCGCGACGGCCTGGGTCACACGGGCTCCGGCGGCGACGGACGTGTCGGTGAGGTGGGCGTTCGGGCCGATCTCCGCGCCAGCCTCGACCGTGCACGAACCGACCAGATAGGTGTCCGGGTGAAGACGCGCACCCGGGGCGACGGCCACGTCGGCGTCGATGTAGACACGGTTCGGATCGAGCATCCACACACCGTTGTCCATGAGCTGGCGGTTGATGCGTCCACGCAACGCGGCCGACGCCGCCGCAAGCTGGCCGTGCGTGTTGACGCCGTTCCCCTCTTCGGAGT
>QJWC01000095.1 GCA_003235475.1 Acidimicrobiia bacterium
AGTCGGCCGTCCGGCGATGCCACCGTGGTGAGGAACGTCGCGATGCTGATCGCTCGATCCAGCCACCGCCGCTCGTCGAGCACCGCAGCCGCTTCGGCGAACGCCCGAACTGCAAGGCCGTTCCAAGCTGCGACGATCTTGTCATCGCGGCTCGGCGGCACGCGCCGGAGCCGCACCTCCCGGAGCCGGTCATCGATCCTCGTCTTTGCAGCGGCGACCTCGTCGGCCGACATGTCGAAGGTGGTCCCGATGTCCCCGAGCGGTGTGCGGCGAGTGAGGTTGTTCGATCCCTCGAAGTTCCCAGACTCCGTAACGCCGTAGATCGCGGCCGCCAGCGGCGTGTCGTCGCCGAGAACATCGTTGAACTCATCCCAGCCCCAGACGGCGAACTTCCCCTCATGGCCCTCCGAGTCGGCGTCCTCGCCGGAATGGATCGCGCCACCCTCGTCCGCGAGCGTGGTATCGAGGTACGTCAGCACGTCGACGGCAACCTCCTTGAACCGCTCATTTCCTGTGAGCTGCCATGTCCGCAGGTAGACACGCGCCAGCAGCGCGTTGTCGTAGAGCATCTTTTCGAAGTGCGGAATCGTCCACGTTGCATCGACCGAATATCTGGCGAACCCGCCCAGGAGATGGTCGTGGATCCCACCAACGTCCATGGCGCCGAGCATGGTTGTGAGCATGAGTAGTGACCGCTCGCCAGCGCGCGTGTGGGGGCGAAGTGCAGCCATGCGCATGAGCAACTCGAGCGTCGGCGCCTGCGGGAACTTGGGCGCGCGTCCGATGCCTCCGCCTTCCCAGTCGAACACGGCGTCGACGCCGTTGATGGCCTGTTCGATGTCGGTGAGGTTCGGGACACGGGGGTCGGTGCTGCGACGGGAACTGATCAGCTTCGTGATGTGGTCAGCCTGATCGTCGACGCCCCCGCGGTTGTGAGCCCACGCCTGGGCGACGGCTTCGAGTATCTGCATGAACGACGGGTGATGGGCAGATGCGACCTTCGGGTAGTACGTGCCGGCGTGGATCGGCCTCCGGTCAGGTGTGAGGAAGACGGTCATCGGCCACCCGCCGTGCCCCGTCATCGCGGTGACAGCGTCCATGTAGACCCGATCGACGTCAGGGCGTTCCTCACGATCGACCTTGATCGACACGAAGTGTTCGTTCATGAACGCGGCGGTCTTTTCGTCTTCGAACGACTCGTGAGCCATGACGTGGCACCAGTGGCACGTGGCGTACCCCACCGAGAGGATGACGGGAACGTCGCGCGCCGCGGCCGCCTCGAAAGCCCCGTCTTCCCACTCCCACCACGCAACGGGGTTGTCCGCATGCTGCCTGAGGTACGGAGACGTCGCGGAGGCCAGGCGGTTGGGCATGGCGGTAACGGTATCGGCGTCAGCCGGACGCGATGTCCATCCGCAGGCACTGGTCGATGTTCACGAGAGGTGGTGGCACCTTGACATCCTCGGACACGAGCGACCTGGACTCATCCAGGCCGATCAACCTCGGGTGCACAAGCGTGTACTCGACGCCGTCCTTCGTGAGCGTCGCCGACCCGGACGCCAGGATGTTCAGCACCCAATCCGATCGCGGCCCGTAGTTCGGGATGAAGAGGAAGCCGCCGTCGATCGGATGGGCATCGAGTGGTGTGCTGTGGATCGTGCCAGACCTCCGCCCAACGTGGGCGAGAACCGGCCGCTTGCCCTTCTTGAGTTCCCTCGGGTTGAAGAACCGACGGTTCGCACGGGCAATCCACCGAGGTATCGGCATCGGACGGCCTCCTCAGCGCAGGCTGAACGGTGGGTAGGTGTCCGTCACCAACAGGAAGGCATAGGCCTGGACGCGCAGCGCCCACCGGGCAACGCCAAGGATGTAATCGAAGAGACCCCTCGGATATCGGCCAGTGAAGAGGATGGCGAACCAGGCGATCACGACGGCAAAGACTGCTCCAACCGCCAGGATCGCCAACACGACGTAGTGCGGAATCGCCAAGAACCACTTGACGAGGGGCATCCATCGATTGAGGTCGCTTGCGGCGTCCGGGTAATCGATGCCCAGATGCACCGACTGTTCTTCATCGGTCGACGGATACAGATCGGTCTGAAGTGCCAAGTAGGCGCCTATCCGATACGAGAACCGCGTGAACTCCCGTGCGAAGTCGAACCACCAGCGCGGGTACTTCCGCCGAAACAGGATCATCAAGGCGGTCGAGATCGTCAGGGCACCGAGCAGCCCGGCCCCCGTCTCAGTGGTCTTGCTCACGATCTCGCCCGTGTCCGTGAGGACGGTGACAGTCGATGACGATGAGGCGCTGAGGATCGTGACGAGAATCAAGACGGGTATCGCGAGAATCAGTCGGAAGAACGTGGTCGCACGATTGAGTTCCACCGGGTAGTCGATGTCCAGCGTGGCGGGGTATTCGGTGGTCATGGAGCCTCTCGTGGGTGGGGTCCTCATTGTCGCAGCACGGTGATGCCTAGACGGCCCGGCGCTGCGACAATGAGCACATCGAAAGGAGAACACGATGGGATTTCTCGACAAGCTCAAGGGAATGTTCGGTCAGGCACAGGATGCCGCCGGCGAGCACAAGGAGCCGGTGATGGAAGGCATCGACAGAGCCGCTGAGTTCGCGAAGGACAAGGTCGGCGACGACATGGACGACAAGATCGACCAGGGCGCCGAAGCTGCCAAGGACTACGTCGAAAAGCTCGACAGCGACGACGACTGACGATCCAACGGGCCGCGAGAATAGATGGGTTCCTCTTCGCCACTCGGTGATCGAATGACCGACCGGATCCCGAACGTCCTGTTCCTGTGCGTCCACAACGCGGGCCGGTCGCAGATGGCGGCCGGCTTCGCACGCGCGATGGGCGCTGAGGCGGTGAAGGTCCTTTCGGGGGGCTCCGAGCCAGCCGAGTCGGTGAACCCCGCAGCGATCGCTGCCATGCGCGAAAGGGGGATCGACATCACGGGACAGGTGCCGCAGCTCTGGAAGGATGCCGACATCCGAGAAGCCGACGTCGTCGTCACGATGGGCTGCGGTGACACGTGCCCCGTGTACCCGGGGAAGCGATACCTCGATTGGGAGCTCGATGATCCAGCCGGTCAGTCGGTAGAGGCGACGAGGCCGATCCGCGATGAGATCGAGCGGCGTGTGCGAGGGCTCCTGCAGGAACTCGGCGCGTTGGCGGAGGATTCCTGAGCGCCGATTACGCCCGTCGGAGACGCAGCGAGTTGGTCACGACGCTCACCGATGAGAAGGCCATTGCCGCGGCCGCGACCATCGGGTTGAGGAGCCCGAGCGCCGCAAGCGGAATCGCGGCGACGTTGTACCCGAATGCCCACACGAGGTTCTGGCGGATCACCGCAAACGTCTTCCGCGCAAGCCGAATGGCGGTGACGGCGTGCGACGGGTCGCCGGACATCAACACGACGTCCCCGGCTTCGATCGCGACATCGGTTCCGGAACCGATCGCCATGCCGAGGTCAGCCGTCGTCAGGGCCGGCGCATCGTTGATGCCGTCCCCGACGAACGCAACGACGGCGCCGGCCTGCTGCAGGTCACGCACCGCCTCTGCCTTCTCTCCGGGAAGCACCTGGGCAACGACGGTCGTGATCCCGAGGGTGGATGCAACCCGTTGGGCCGCCTGGGGCGAGTCGCCTGTGACCATCGCAGTGCGAATGCCGTCCCGTTCGAGATCTTCGATCGCTGCCTGGGAAGAGTCCCTGACCGAGTCGGCAACGGACATCACGCCGCGAACCTCGCCGTCCCATCCGGCCATGAATGTCGTGTTCCCTGAATCGGCAAGCGCGTCGAAGTGTGCCTTCCAATCGTCGACGCCGGCCATGCCGGTCTGCGACATCAACGCCGGCGCACCCGCAGCGACATGGCGGCCGTTGACGAAGCCTGTCACTCCGAGCCCTTCCACGGCTCGGACGTCCGACGGTGCAGTGAGGACGAGATCCCGCTCCTCAGCTCCGAGCACGACGGCACGCGCAATCGGATGCTCAGAACCGGATTGCAGCGAGGCGACGGTCGCGAGGAAGTCGGCCAAGTCGGAGTCGAGGTCGGCCAGCGTCATGGCGCCACGGGTCAGCGTGCCGGTCTTGTCGAAGGCGACGACGTCCACGTCATGAGCTCGTTCGAACACCTCCGCGTTCTTGAACAACACACCCTGCTCAGCGCCGCGACCGGAACCAACCATGATCGCGGTGGGCGTCGCGAGGCCGAGGGCACACGGGCACGCAATGATCAGCACGGCGACTGCGTTGCGGATCGCCTCTCCGCTCCCCGCGCCGAGCGCAAGCCAGACGATGAGCGTCACGAGAGCGATGCCAATGACTGCCGGTACGAAGATCGCCGAGACGCGGTCCGCGAGTTTCTGCACTGGTGCCTTCGACGTCTGGGCGTCCTCGACGAGGCGCATGATCTGGCTGAGCGCCGTGTTCGGGCCTACGTGCTCGACCTCGATCACGAGACGACCTGCCTGGTTGACTGTCGCTGCGAAGACGACGCTTCCCGGTTCCTTGTCGGCGCCGACGGATTCGCCGGTCAGCATCGACTCGTCGACCGTCGAGGAACCCTCGATCACGCTGCCGTCCGCTGCGATCTTCTCGCCGGGGAGAACCACGATCACATCCCCAGGTGCGAGCTCGAGGGGGTCGACCATCTGCTCTTCTCCACCGCGCAACAGGCGAGCCTGCTTGGCGCCGAGTTCCGCCAGCTTCGCGATCGCGTTCGACGCCTGGCCCTTCGCCCGGGCCTCGAAGTAGCGACCGACGAGGATCAGCGTGACGATCATCCCCGATGTCTCGAAGAACACGAACACGCCAGCGTCGCCTGCGTGACCACCCTGAACGATCGCGGTAGCGCCCTCGGTGAAAAGCACGAAGGTCGAGTACACCCACGCGGCGAGTGTGCCGACCGAGATCAGCGTGTCCATGGCGGGGGACAGCGAGCGGACCTGCTTTGCGGCAGCCGTGTGGAACTGCCATCCGAACCCGAAGACCACGATTCCCGTGAGGAAGAACTGGGCCCATGGATTCCACGTCGCCTCGGGCCCGACCATCGCGAGGATCATCACGATCGCGGACAGGGTTCCGGCGCCGATCACATTCCGGAGTTGGAACCGAGCCTCGGCGCTGTAGCGCTCGGGGATGCTTCGACGGTCCGCATCCGGATCGATCTCGCTCACCGAGTAGCCGATGCGCTTGACTGCCGCCGCGAGCGCGCTCAGATCGGCCGCGTCGGTGACTGTCGCGCGCGCCTCCTGGCCCGCGAAGTTGACGACGGCGCTCTCGACGCCTTCCTGCTTGCTGAGGACGCGCTCGATCCTGACCGCGCACGAGGCGCAGGTCATTCCTTCGACGTCGAAACGGATCGTGTCGGTCATCGGCAGCCGCGACTACGCGCGCGTGCCTGCGACTTCGTAGCCCTGGTCGTCGATCGCGGTGATGATCGCATCGAGATCGACCACCTGATCGTCGTATGTGACGTCAACGGTCCGAGCGTCGATCGTCACCTCTGCGGAGGTCACGCCCTCCATTGGGGCGACGGCGCCCTCGATCGAGGACTTGCAGTGGTTGCATGAGATGTCGGGCACCGACAGCGTTACCTGGGTCATGGGTTCATCCTTTGACTGGTGAGTAGCGAAGGGTTTCCATCAGCTCGTCGACGACCTGCTCCGATCGTCCGTCCTTCACGTGGTGGACGACGCACGTCTCGATGTGGTTCTGGAGGAGGATTCGATTGACACCCTCGAGTGATCCCTCGAGGGCCGACACCTGCTTCATGATGTCGGGGCAGTACTTCTCGTCCTCGACCATGCGGATCACACCTTCGATGTGGCCGCGAACGGTCTTGAGCCGATTCAGCGCGGAAGCCTTGTGCTCTGGTTTCATGCCACCAGTATACCCCACCCCGGGAGGGGGTGGGTACGCGTTTCATTCCTCCCCCGGTTTCTGGGGGAGGTGGCCGAGCGAAGCGAGGTCGGCGGGGGCAAGCGTCCTCACGCGTGGTGTGAGGTGCCCCCTCTGGCCCGCCCGGAGGGCGGGCCTGTCTCCCCCGTCTTGCGCCGGGGGAGGAGAGTGCTGCGCACGGTGCCCCCTCTGGCCCGCCCTGGAGCCCGGGCCAGTCTCCCCCGCCTCTGGCGGGGAGAAGTCTCAGGGCTGGAGCATGCCGTTGACCCTGCGGATGCCCCAGGCCATGCAAACGGTGCCGATCGCGAGGAGGAACCCTCCGTGCCAAAGGATCGTCCAGTCGATCGCGTTCAGCATCAGCATCCGCATCAACACGACACCGTGGTACAGCGGTGAGAGGTGTGTGAACACCTGGAGCCAACCGGGGTACACCGAGATGGGATAGAAGGTCGCCGAGAACAGGAACATGGGCAACACCACGAGGTTGAAGAGGTCGAAGTCCTGCCATGTGCGCATGTACGTGGCAACGACCAACCCCGGACCAGCAAACCCCCACCCGATGAGCACTGCCGCCGGAATGGCGAAGACGGCGATCGGGGAGGAAACGAGCCCCATCACGATCGCGACGATCAGGAACGCAATGGCGTAGGTGAGGCCTCTGATCAGCGCCCACCCGATCTCGCCGTAGGCGATGTCGACCGGCCCTATCGGGGTCGCCATCATGCCGTGGTACACCTCGCCGTATCGAAGCTTGAAGAACAGGTTGGTCGTCGCCTCATACAACGCGCCGTTCATCGAGGAGGCCGCGAGCAGTGACGGCGCGATGAAGGCGCCGTATTTGATGATGGTGCCGTTGTCGAGCGTGATGTCGCCGGTCAGCGCACCGAGGCCGCCGCCAAGGGCGAAGAGGTAGAACACCGGCTCGAAGAACCCGCTGAAGAACACGAGCCACCTCGCCTTGGTGACGATCGCATTCCGTTCGACGATCCTGAACGATCGGCGCGGGAAGAACACCGGCGGGACGACTCGGGCGATGAGGGTGCGAGATGTCACTGCCACAACCTCCATCGATAGAGGTACATCGTGGCACCCCATCCAGCGATGAGAACGGCGGTGAGATAGGCGAACGACACCCACGGCGCGACGCCGGGTTCGAGGCCCAGGATCAGCCACCGGCTCAGTTCGACGCCGTGCCACATGGGAATGACCCGCGTGACGGGCTGCACCCATCCCGGCAGTTGGTCGACGGGGAAGAAGGCGCCTGAGAAGAGGAACATCGGGATCACGACGAACCGTTGGATCCCCGCCAACGCCTGCGGGACGAACGCCTTGACGACGGCCGCCGTGATGACGGTGGAGAACGCAACCCCGGAGAGGACCGCTGGAAAGATGCCGAGCCACGCCGTGTCAGCGGGCAGCGCGCCGAGGATGACGGAAACGATGGTGAACGCCGCTGCAACCATTGTGAGCCGCACGGCGATCCAGATGAAGTGTCCGTTCACGATCGAAGCGATCGACAACGGCGTTGCCAACTGTCCTTCGTAGGTGAACGACCACTTGAACGGTACGAGCACGGGGTACATGCCCTCGCCAGCACCCGACTGCATCGTCGCGGCGGCCAGGAGGCCCGATGCGACAAAGGCGACGAAGGTGATCCCGTCGACCCCTCCCGGAAGGTTCGCGTCGACGAGCTTTCCGAGCCCGATGCCGAGGGACAGGAGGTACAGCAGCGGGTTGATGAACGACGAGACGACCGTTCCTCGCCACGTCCGCCGGAAGTACCTGGCTCGGTACTCGACGATCCGGAGGGTGAGGGGCGTCGCCATCAGTCGATCAGGCTTCGGCCCGTCAGCCGGAGGAACACATCCTCGAGCGACGACCTCCGAACGAGCATCGTCTCCGGCTCGAGGTGGTGGTCCTCGACCATCGAGATCGAGCGGTCCGTGTCGTCCGTGTACAGCAGTATCCGATCGGGAAGCGCCTCGACGCGTTCTGCCATGTGTCCGAACTCTGCCGACAGATCCGCCTCGACGCCGACGGGGAACCTGAGCTCGACCACCTCCCGGCTTGCGTACTTCGCGATGAGTTGGTGTGGTGCGCCCTCGGCTGCGATGACGCCCTTGTCCATCACGACGAGGCGATCGCAGAGCTGCTCGGCCTCGTCCATGTAGTGCGTCGTGAGGATCAGTGTGACGCCTCGCTGTTTGAGGCGGTACAGGCGATCCCACAGCACGTGCCGCGCCTGTGGATCCAGGCCGGTCGTCGGTTCATCGAGCAGGAGCATCTCCGGCTCGTTGATGAGCGCGCGTGCGATGGTGAGGCGGCGCTTCATACCGCCGGAAAGCGTCTCCACCTGGGCGTCCGCGCGATCGGAGAGCTGCGCGAACTCGAGGAGCTCCTTCGTCCGCGCCTCGATCGTCGGTCGCTTGAGGTCGAAGTAGCGGCCGTAGACGTAGAGGTTCTCGCTGACGGTGAGCTCGTCGTCGAGGTTGTCCCGCTGCGGCACGACGCCGATCCGTGCACGGAGTTCGGCACCGCTCTCGCCGGGGTCGAGGCCGAGCACGCTCAGGTCGCCACCGGAACGGGGGCTCACGGCACCGATCATCCGCATCGTCGATGTCTTCCCAGCACCATTGGGCCCGAGGAACCCGAAAGACTCTCCCTGCCGCACCTCGAAGTCGATGCCTGCGACGGCTTCGAAATCGCCGAAACGTTTCTGGAGGTTGGAAGCGGAGATCAAGGTGTCGGACATCGGCGCAAGAGTAGGTCCACCCTGTGACGCGACTCCGCGAGTTCAGGCCGTTGCGACCCTCTAGCCTCACGGGCATGCAGATCCACGACTCGATCGTCGACGCGATCGGCAACACGCCGCTCGTCAGGCTGTCGCGCGTCCATCCGCCCGGCAACCTCGTCGCAAAGGTCGAACACATGAATCCCGGCGGCTCGGTGAAGGACCGCATCGGCGTCTCGATGATCGACGCAGCGGAGCAACAGGGGCTCGTGAAACCGGGCGACACGATCGTGGAACCGACGTCCGGCAACACTGGAGTCGGGTTGGCGATGGTGGCCGCGTTGCGCGGGTACAAGCTCGTCTGCGTGATGCAGGACAAGCAGTCGAAGGAGAAGCAGGACCTTCTGCGCGCGTACGGTGCCGAGGTCGTGATCTGTCCCACCGACGTTGCCCCCGAGGATCCTCGGTCCTACTACTCGGTTGCCGATGAGCTCGCGTCACGGCCGGGCCACTTCAGGCCGAACCAGTACGACAACCCTGCGAATCCCGCTGCACACGTCGCATCGACGGGGCCCGAGATCTGGGAGCAGACCGACGGCAAGATCGATGTGTACGTCGCAGGTGTGGGCACCGGAGGCACCATCTCGGGCACGGCTCGCTACCTCAAGTCGCAGAAGCCCGATCTGGTCGTTGTCGGCGTCGACCCCGAGGGTTCGATCTACACCGCGGAGAGGGACGAGGACGTCACCACCTATCTCATCGAGGGGGTCGGTGAAGACTTCTGGCCAACGACCTACGACCCGTCGCTCACCGATCGGTACGAGATGGTCACCGACGCCGAGGCGTTTGCGATGACCAGACGCCTTGCGGTCGAGGAGGGGCTCCTCGTCGGGGGCTCGTGCGGCATGGCAGTCGAGGGGGCGATCCGCGTGGCAGACGAAGACCACTCGAAGCTCGTCGTCGTGATCCTTCCCGATTCGGGACGGAGCTACCTGTCGAAGATCTTCAACGACGAGTGGATGCGCGAGAACGGATTCCCCGTATGACCGAGGACCACTTCGACACGCTCGCGATCCATGCAGGCCAGGAGCCTGATCCCACCACTGGGGCGGCTGTGGTGCCGATCTACGCAACATCGACCTACGTGCAGTCCGCACCCGGGGAACACAAGGGCTACGAGTACTCGCGAACCGACAACCCGACCCGCACGGCGCTCCAGACCCAGCTCGCGGCGCTCGAAGGCGTGATGGAGGGGGACGACGGCGGGTGCGTCGCCACCTCGTCAGGGCTTGCTGCCACGTCGCTCATCGGGTTCATGCTCTCGCCGGGCGATCATCTCCTCTTGTCGAACGACGCGTACGGGGGCACCTATCGCCTGGTCGCCCAGGTGCTCGCGGGCCACGGCATCGAGTTCTCGACCGTGGAGATGACCGACCTCGATGCAGTCGCCGCTGCGATGCAGTCGAACACGAAGGTCGTGTGGATCGAGACCCCCACCAACCCGCTGCTCAAGGTCGTTGACATCGCGGCTGTTGCAGCGATCGCCGACGCGTCAGGCGCCACGGTCGTGGTCGACAACACATTCGCGACCCCCTACCTCCAGCAGCCGCTCGAGCTTGGCGCGGACATGGTGCTGCACTCGTCGACGAAGTACCTCGGGGGCCACTCGGACACCGTCGGTGGCGCAATCGTCACGAACGACGCCGACCTCCACGAGCGCCTCCGGTTCCTCCAGAACGCGGCAGGCCCGGTTCCGGGACCGTTCGACTGCTACCTCGTACTGCGCGGCATCAAGACCCTCGGGGTGCGCATGGACCGGCATTGCTCGAACGCGATGATGATTGCCAACTTCCTCGCGGATGACCCACGCGTCGAACGCGTGTGGTATCCGGGACTGCCGACGGACGCCGGCTACGACACTGCCGTATCCCAGATGGCGGCCTTCGGGGGCATGGTGTCGTTCGTACCGAAGGGCGGCATGGACGCCGCGAATCGGATCGCCTCGTCGACACGGCTCTTCTTCCTCGCGGAGAGCCTCGGCGGCGTCGAATCGCTGATCGAGGTGCCTGCAGCCATGACGCACATGTCCGTCGAGGGGACAGCCCTCGAGGTTCCAGAGGACCTCATCCGGCTGAGCGTCGGCATCGAACACATCGACGATCTCGTGAGCGACCTGGATCTCGCGCTTGGGTGATCTCGTGATCGATCCCCGGTTGTACGAACTGGGCTGGGATGACGAATGGACCGAGGCGTTCGAGCAGTCCGGTGCGGTCGGCGAACCCGCACGGGTGATCAGGCATGACGCCGTGAAGGTGCTCGTCGCGACCGCCTCGGATGTTGGCCAGATGACGTTCTCGAGATCCACCCCGCTTGCCGTGGGCGACTGGGTCGTGGTCGACAACGAGACCGTTGCCGCGCTGCTTCCGCGGCGAACGGTCCTCGAGCGGGACAACGCCGAGTTCGGGACGCAGGTCATCGGAGCGAACATCGACGTCGTATTCGTGGTGTTCGCGGTCGACCGCCCGCCGAACCACGGGAAGATGATGCGGTTCGTGGCATTCGCAGGTGACGTGGGTGCGGTGCCGATCGTGGTGATCTCGAAGGCAGACCTCGGCGGTGCCGACGAGTACGCCAGCCTCGTCGATGAGTGGCTCCCAGGCATCGAGGTGATCGTCACCTCGGTCGACACCGGAGCCGGAGTGCAGGCGATCTTCGACCGGATCTCGGGGCGCACTGCGACGTTCATCGGCGAATCCGGCGCGGGGAAGTCCTCCCTGGTGAACGCCCTCATGGAGGAGGAGGTCGCGTGGATCGGCGAGGTCCGCGAGTCGGACGCCAAGGGCAGGCACACCACGACCCATCGCGAGCTTCATCGCCTCCCGGGTGGCGGAATGGTCATCGACAACCCCGGCATCCGAGCCCTCGGACTCGCGGCGGAGGGTGAAGGTGTCGAGGCAATATTCGACGACGTCGAAAGGCTCGCGCTCGAATGCCGGTTCCGCGACTGTGCACACGTGACCGAGCCGGGCTGCGCGGTGCGCGCCGCAATCGATTCCGGCGATCTCAGCGAAGCCCGGTGGGACGCGTATGTGAAGTTCGTCGCCGAGCAGGACGCCGCGGGTCGGCGTGCCGAGGAGCGCGAACGGGACGCAGCCGCGCGCAGGGACGCCGTCTCGGCCCAGAAGGCCAGGGAGCGTTCGGAGCGGCTTGGCGACTGACGGACAGAGCGGTCCTAGACGTTGCCACCGACGCGATCGATCTCGATCGCACCGTTCACTCGGACCTGGCCCGGGGACTTCCACGGATACGTGTCCTTGTCGAGATACTTCTTCGCGAGTTGGTCGATGAGCCACCACCCGTCGGCCTCGAACCGCGTCACACGGCCTCGCATCACGATGTTCCGGTAATCGTCATCCGTGGTGAAAGAGAGCGCTACACGGTTGTCACGGCGGATGTTGTCCGTCTTGAGACGTCCCTCCGCCGAGGAGAACAGGATCTTGTCGCCGTCGCGGTCGACCCAAACGACGGAGATCTGCGGAGACCCATCGGGCATGAGTGTGGCGAGGTGGACGAACACCTTCTTGTCGATTTCGGTCTTGACGCTCTCAGGGAGTTCCATCCATGCCTTCGGTCGAGTGCGCGGACGATACCTATCGTCACGGTCATGGACACCGGACTCCATGGTTCACGAGTACTCGTCACGGGCGGAGCAGGCGGGATCGGCGCTGCGATCAGCAGGTCGTTCGCGTCCGAAGGAGCCCGGGTTGCCGTGCACTACCACCGGAGCGAGGAAGCAGCGAAGGCGCTCGCGGCAGAAATCGACGGCATCGCCTTCCACGCAGACCTGCGCGAGGTGGGCGAAGTCACGCGCCTCTTCGGCACGGTTGTCGACGAGCTCGGCGGCCTCGATGTCTGTGTCGCCGCGGCTGGGTACTACAGCCCCGACGGCGCGCCCGCGTGGGATGTGTCCGCCGAATCGTTTGCGACGGCGATCGAAGACAACCTCACCACCGCATTCCTGACCGCCCGCGCCTTCCTCGGCCACGCTGCCGGGACCGGTAAGGGCTCGCTCGTCTTCATCGGATCGACTGCAGGGATCTTCGGGGAAGCACGTCACGCCGGCTACGCCGCTGCGAAGGCACCACTCTCGTCCGGGCTGCTCATGACGCTGAAGAACGAAGCAGCGTTGATCGGCGACGGAGTGCGGGTGAACACGGTTGCCCCAGGGTGGACCGTGACGCCGAAACGGGCTGCGGCGGGCGTGGCGGAGGACCTCATCGAGCGTGCAACGTCGACGATGGCCCGAAAGCAGCTCGCAACCCCGGAAGACGTCGCCAACCAGGTGGTCGTGATCGCATCGGACCGGCTGAGCGCCCACATGACCGGCCAGGTCGTCACGGTCGCAGGGGGCATGGAGGGACGGATCGTCCCGTGATCGACGTCGATCGTCTGCGATCGGACACTCCCGGCACCGATCACGTCATCCACTTCGACAACGCAGGTGCTTCGCTGATGCCCACACCGGTGCTCGAGGCCGTCCACCGCTACCTCGACGTCGAGATGCGGGTTGGTGGGTACGCCGCGAGGAAGGACATGACACCCGCCATCGACGCCGCGTACGACTCGGTCGCCCGTCTCATCGGCGCACATCCCGGGGACATCGCGATGACCGACGCAGCGTCGCGTGCCTGGCAACTCGCGTTCCACTCGCTGGGCCTGGGCGAGGGCGATCGTGTCCTCACGACCGAGACGGAGTACGTCGCCAACTGGGCGGCATACGTCCAGGTGCGCCGCGAGCGCGGGGTGGTGATCGATGTGGTTCCGAGCGACGACGCGGGCGACATCGACCTCGACGCGCTCGAGCGGATGATCGACGACCGCGTCGCCCTGATCTCGATCAACCACGCGCCCACGAATTGCGGCGTCATCCTCGATGTGGAGGCAGTCGGTCGCATCGCCAACGGCCACGGGATCCCGTATCTCGTCGACGCATGCCAGTCGGTTGGCCAGGTCCCAGTCGACGTCCGCGCCATCGGGTGCGACATGCTCTCATCGACGTCCCGCAAGTATCTCAGGGGACCACGCGGCGTGGGATTCCTCTACGTGAGGGAAGAATTCCTCGACCGAATGAATCCCGTGTTCGTGGAGACCGGTTCATCGCAACGCGTCGGCCTGGACGACTACGTGCTCCCGCCGGGGCCCAGGCGCTTCGAGAACTTCGAGAAGAACTACGCCGGCGTGGTCGGCATGGGTGTCGCTGCGGACTACGCACTCGAGATCGGCATCCCCGCCATCCGCGACCGCATCCAGTACCTCGCGGGCGAACTGCGGAAGCTCCTTGCAACGATTGATGGCGTCACGGTCCTCGACGTGGGGACCACGCAGGGCGGCGCCGTGACCTTCAATCTCGTCGGGGTCGCCGCCGAGGACCTCGCACTCGC
>QJWC01000103.1 GCA_003235475.1 Acidimicrobiia bacterium
GTGCGGTGCAGGGGGTTCGCGTGCGGTGGAGTGCGTGGATCGCCCTCGCTCGCTTGCTCGCCCGTCCCCTAAAAAGGGACGATCCGATCTCACGTCCACCCTTGAGGGGGGACGGCGGCGCACGGAGTGCGGTGCAGGGGGGTTCGCGAGGTGGATGGGCTTGATCCCCTTGGCTCGCTGTTCTCGCCTGTCCCCCTTGAAAGGGGGACGAAGCCCGCTACGCGACCGCCCACTCCTTGACCATGCGGTCGAGCGTCGGGAGCGTCACGAGACCGGAGTCGAGCACGACGTCGTGGAAGCCCTTGATGTCGAACCCATCGCCCATCGAGATCTCAGCTTCGTGGCGCATCCGCTGGATCTCGATGCGGCCGATCATGTAGCTCACGGCCTGCCCTGGGAACGACAGGTACCTATCGATCTCCTGGACGATCGAGTGCATCGAGAGCGGTGAGTTCGCTGCGACGTAGTCGATCGCCTTCTGGCGGCTCCAACCGAGCGCGTGCATTCCGGTGTCGACCACGAGACGGCACGCACGCATCGAGTCTGCCGACAGCATCCCGACACGGTCGAGCGGCGTCGAGTACAGGCCCATCTCGTCGGCGAGTCGCTCGGTGTACAGGCCCCATCCCTCGCCGTATGCGGAGATGAACCCGTTTCGCTGGAACGCCGGGATCGAGTCTCCGAGCTCCTGGGCGATGGCGATCTGGAGATGGTGACCGGGAATGCCCTCATGGAAGGCCGTCGATTGCACCTCGTACGTGCTCCAGCTCGTGGGATCCGCGGTGTTCATGAAGAAGGTTCCCTGCCTCGATCCGTCCTCTGCCGGCGGGTAATAGAAGGCGACGGGCCCATGGTGCGTCTCCTGCACGAAGCAATCCGACTTCGGGAGGCGACCGAACCAGTTCGGCATCTCCGCCTTGGCGGCCGCGAAGGCCTCCTCTGCGTGCCGGACCACGTCCTCACCCGACGTGTGGTGGAGTTCGGGGTCCTCGCGGAGCGCCGTCATGATGTCATCGAGGGACGTCATGTCGAGGAGCGGGCCAGCGACCTCGAGGTACTCGGAAGCCAACCTGTCGATCTGTTGCAGCCCGATCTCGTGGATCTCCTCGGCGGGCATGTGCAGCGTCGTGAAGCGGTGAAGGAGCCGCGAGTAGATGAGGTCTCCGTCGGGGAGGTACTTGAGGCCTGCCTCCTCGTTGGAACGAGCGATCGGACCGACGGTGTCGCGGATGTAGGCCCGGTAGCGGTCCATCGCCGGGTTGATCTCTGATTCGACGATCGCCTTCGCGCGCTCCATCCAGCGTGCTTTGTCCTCTTCTGTGTAACCATCGGGCATCTGAGCTTTGAGGAACGCCGACTCTTCGATCGGCGAGTCGAGGACGGCGTCGAGCTGCTGCACGGTGCTCTCGACCGCGAAGTCTGCGTTCACCCGTCCTGCGGCGACACCCTCCCGCAGGCGGTCGGTCACCTGGTCGATCTGTACGGCGATTGCCCGGAGCTTGTCCAGCATGCCGTCAGCGTGGTCGGGGGTCTCGACCGTGAACTGGGGCATCATCACCTGGTACACGGCCTGCAGACCGAAGATTGGGTCGATCCCGAACTCGGCCTGCCGCATCTCGATCACGTCTGCCGTCGCTTCGCAGTCGTAGATCAGCGTTTCCCTGGTGATCTTGTCCGCAGAGCTCAGCGTCTCGGGGTCGAACGAGCGAGCCTTCGCCGCATACGCACGCTTGGTCGCGATCTCCTCGTCCTCGGCAGCCCGTGAGGCATCCTCGACACGGTCGATGTACCGGTAGTCGCCGAGCATGTGGGCCTCGCTCGGGTTGACCTTGAGGGTCCACTCCCAATAGTCGTCTGCGAGTTTGCGAAGTTCAGGATTCACGCGTGCTCCTCTGGGTCTGATGCCGCTCGTATCGTATTGGCGCGCCGGACCCTGCGTAGCATGCGCCGATGTTCCCCATCATCACGGGCGTGGCCGCGGGTGCGCTTCATGTGTTCACCGGCCCGGATCACCTCGCGGCACTGGCGCCCGCCGCCGTCGCGGACCCTCCATCGGCCACGAAGACGGGGGTCGCCTGGGGACTCGGGCATGGCATCGGGGTGCTGGTGATCGGCCTCGTCGGTCTCGTGTTCCGGGGGATGGTGGATCGGGACGTGTGGTCGGCGTGGGCAGAATTCCTGGTCGGCTTCCTCATCGTGGCGATCGGCGCTTGGGCAATATGGCGTTCCCGCACGCTCGAAATCCATCAGCACCGCCACGATCACGACGTCGATCTCGATGTCGACCACGGTCACGAGCCGCACGAGCACCTCCATGCACATGCCCACGGGCAGCATCGGCACCATCGCGCCGTGATGGGCATAGGGGTGTTCCATGGCATGGCGGGTGGCGGCCACCTGTTCGGGGTCCTCCCGGCGCTGGCGCTCCCGACGACCGCCGCGGTCGTCTACCTGTTCGCCTACCTGGTGTCGAGTGTGGCTGCGATGGGCGCGTTCGCGACATTCATCGGTGCGGTGGCGACCCGGTCGAGCACGGACTGGATCCAGCGTCTCATGCTGATCTCCGGCATCGTCGCTGTTGTGGTCGGCCTGGCGTGGGTCATCAACGCCTGGCCGTTCTGATCTGAACTGCTACTGCTCGAACGGCACGGGCATCAACTCGTAGACGTCGATCGCAAAGTTGCCGAGTCCTTCACTGAGATACGGGTGTCCGTTCGTGAGTGATTTCGCAGCATCGAGGCTGCCGGCCGAAACGATCGAATAGCCAGTGGCGGCTGCGGCTTTCGCCGTCGATCCGTCATCGACATACGACGCACCCGGGCCGAACGGTGCACCGACATCGACGAGCGCGTCGCCGACCTGTGCCATCCAGGCATTCCATTTTGCCATGACCTCTGCGCCCTGCTCGGGCGTCATGTCGGCCATGTCGGTGGCTTCGCCCTTGTAAATGAACATGAAGTTCGCCATCGAAGTCTCCTCTCGATGATGACCCGATGAAACTAGCCGCTGGAGGAGACAGGCCCGACGGGCGGCGCGGAAAGCGCCGGTCACACCTGATACGATCGCGCCATGAGCATCAACAAGGCACTCTCAGAGCTGTACAAGGAGAGGGACCGCCTCGACAAGGAACGCGACCGTCTCACGTCCGCGATCGAGGCCCTCGAGGGGCTCAACGGACCGGCTCCCGCAAAGGTGAAGGCCGCCCCGAAGAAGAAGGACGGCCGCAGCGCGCCGAAGCCCCCGGTCGACTGCCCGTTCTGCGGCAACGAGCAGAAGGGCATGGCCGGCCTCGCCGCGCATGTGCGGGGATCGCACGACGACAAGTACCCCGACGACTACGAGTCCTGGAAGCTGACACGGGCGTCGTACTGACGGTTGACACCCAGTGGGAGTTCCTAGACTCTGCTGACCGCTTGCGCCCGTAGCTCAATTTGGATAGAGCGTCTGACTACGGATCAGAAGGTTGGGGGTTCGAGTCCCTCCGGGCGTGCTACTACCGCAAGGCATTGCGCCGTCCGACCTCCACAGGACAAGGGCCACAAGTCTTGGGCGACCGGCCCACGCGGTTGATGACTGCAACCGAAGTGCAACCCAACGCGGTGGCACGGGGCGACACGATTAGGTACCAGACGTCACATCGATCGCCTGAGACCCATGCAGGACATGACGAAACGGGACGCATTGGTACTGGCTGGTATGGGGTTTGTGTGACTACGGATCAGAAGGTTGGGGGTTCGAGTCCCTCCGGGCGTGCTTGAGAAACCCCTGCAACTGCAGGGGCTTCCGTTTGTTTTGGTGCTCTGTCGGGTGGCGCTCGAAGGGGCGGACTGCAACCATCGTGCAACCCTGCCCCCCGACAGGTCCATTGGTGACCTCGAGAGACTTCTCGGTGCCCGCGCCCAAGAGCCGCCTTCGGATCTGGTGCGGCATAGTCGTATGATTTGCAGACGATGCCAGCGACGCACGACGTCTTCAACCAGACACCACCTCTGGAGGGTTACAACCTCTTCACCTCCGACCCTGTTCTCGCCGGGGCCGTTGCCGACCAGGGTGGGGCCGAAGCGGAGGCCGATTTGGGGGAGTTCGGTGCCATCGTCGGCTCATCCGAGGTCTACCGCTGGGGATTCGAAGCCAATGACAACCCCCCGGTCCTGAAGACCCACGATCGGTTCGGGCGCCGCTCCGACACCGTTGACTACCACCCGTCCTACCACTCGCTGATGGGGCTGTCGGTCGACCACGGCATCCACAGCCTCCCTTGGGAGGCCGCCCGCCACGAGGCGGCTCACGTGATTCGGGCGGCTCACTTCTACCTGATACACCAGATCGAGGCCGGTCACACCTGTCCGATCTCGATGACCAATTCCGTCGCTCCTTCGCTGCTCGAGTCGCCTGAGATCGCTGACGAGTGGCTTCCCAGGATCGGCTCCCGGGGATACGACCCGTCGTTTCGGCCCGCTGATCAGAAGACCGGGGTGCTCATGGGAATGGGCATGACCGAGAAGCAGGGTGGGTCGGATGTGCGCAGCAACACCAGCGTGGCGGAGCCGATGAACGGCGGGTACGCGGTCACCGGTCACAAGTGGTTCACCTCGGCACCGATGTGCGATGCCTTCCTCATCCTCGCCCAGGCACCAGGCGGGTTGTCTTGTTTCCTGCTGCCCAGGTGGACACCTGATGGCGAGGTCAACGCCATCAGGCTGCAGAGGCTCAAGGACAAGCTGGGGAACAGGTCCAACGCATCGAGCGAGATGGAGTTCGACGGGGCGTGGGCGATGATGGTGGGCGAGGAGGGGTGGGGCGTCCGCACCATCATCGAGATGGTCAACGGAACCCGGCTCGACTGTGTGATCGGGTCGGCATCCGAGATGCGTCAGGCGGTGACACAGGCGGCTTGGCACGTCACCCACCGCTCCGCCTTCGGAGCCAAGCTCATCGACAAGCCGCTGATGCAGAACGTCGTCGCCGACCTCGAGATAGAGACCGAAGCCGCAACCTTGATGATGAGCCGGCTCGCCGGTGCATTCGACCGTTCTCATGCCGACCCGGCCGAGGCGGCCATGAAGCGAATCGCCCTGCCCATCGCCAAGTACTGGGTGACCAAACGCTGCAATGAGGTGGTCCGGGAAGCCCTCGAGTGCCTGGGAGGGAACGGGTACGTCGAGGAGTCGATCATGCCGCGTCTCTATCGAGAGGCTCCCGTGAATGCGATCTGGGAGGGCTCGGGCAACGTGATAGTTCTCGACGTGCTTCGTGCCGCCAATCGCTCTCCTGACTCGTTGGAGACCTTCTTTAGCGAGCTCGACTCGGGACTCGGGCTGGATGCTCGTCTCGACGACGCGATCACGGCAGCCAAGAGCTCGATCAATGCCGCGACCCACCTCGAATTCGAGGCACGCCGCCTCGTCGAGAGACTTGCCGTGGCCTGGGGCGGGGTGCTTCTCGCCCAACATGGTGATGACCCGGTCTTCGAGGCATACGCCGCCTCCCGGCTGGCCGGTGACCACGGCGGTCTCTTCGGGACCTTGCCGGGCGGCGTCGACGCTGCGGCCCTGGCTCGTCGGGCGGTTCCTGCGGCCTGACCGGCGAGCGCCACCGCAACCGGATTGCTGCCGGCGTGCAGTTCCTCTGAAACTTCATTCTCGTACCCTTCCCGCGCCCCTACCGGGGACAACACCACGCCTGGTTCGCAGCAGCGCTACGTGTCCTCTCGGCCATTTGGCAGGTTTGGGAGCTTACATTTCGGATGACTACGGATCAGAAGCTTGGGGGTTCGAGTCCCTCCGGGCGTGCCACTGCTTCGGCGCCCCCGGGGCATCACACGGTAGGCAGCTCTCTTCCGTCGCTGCGGTGTGGAATGCTCCAGGTCCGAACCGGTGCCGATTGTGTTCGCTCGAAGCCTCACGTACGGGAATTCTCGGACGTGCGATTTCGCGGAGATGGTGGTCGTCCAGCCGGCCAGATCACTCCTGATCCTCCAGCTTGCGTATCTCATTGACCACGCGCTTGGCATCAGGGCGGTCCTTCAGCCTGTCGAAGGCATCGACCAATCGCTCCGTATCGGGACGACCTCGGAGCTTGCGAACCTCATCGACCATTCGGCCCGTCCTCTGTGAGTGGCCTTTGTGGTCCTTCATGCTGTCTCCTTGCGGGTATTGGAATACGTCATCGAGTGGGACGCCGAGCGCTTGGGCGATTCGGAACGCCATTTCAAGAGACGGTGAGTAGCGGCCCTTCTCGATGGCGATGATCGTTTGGCGAGTCACGCCGATCAGCTCAGCGAGTTCCGCCTGCGTCATCTCGTTGTGGGCGAACCTGAGTGACCGAATCGAGTTCGTGACTTTGGTTGGTTTGACGATGAGAGGAACGTACAGCAAACACGACATCATGTCAAAGATTCTTTACCCTTGGCAGGAGGGCGTTTGTCGTTCGCCGTGGTCGATGCGAGCGCGATGACTTGGCGCGGGAGTCGGCATCGACGAGGAGACCTCCCTGTCACCAGAGCACCCGACCGAGGGGTTCGTTGGCGCGTCTCATCACGACGCTGCCGCCGAAGCGCGGAGAACGGTTTCGACAACGACTTGAAAGCCTTCCTCCCCCCACACGTCGTGTTGGGCTCCGGGCATGGAAACGAGCGTCGCGTCATAGCCGGCGGCGATCAGCTTCTCGTACGCGTACTCGCCGGATTCGACGAGTCCGAAGTTCCCATCGTCGAGGAAACCCATCGCCCTGAGATCGGCTTCCAAGTCGATGTCAGCGTGGCGATATGACAACCACGACGTCGCCGGGTCCGCATCGACGCTGCGTACGAGGCTCTGGTCCTCGGTGACCATCACGAAGATGCGCACGTCCTGTGAGCCGTCCATGTAGCGCCACGGGGTGAGCGAGTAGAACGCCTCCGGGTTCTCGGCCAGCTGGGAGTCCCAGTCTCCCCCAAGCACCCAGTCGGCGTCGATCGGAACCAACGCTTGCGGGCTGACCGCCGGGCCAGGCGCCGCGCAGGTGTCGAGGGGCTCGGCTCCTGAGAGTCCGGCCATCAGGACGGCGTTGCCGCCAGCGGACAACCCATAGAGCGTGATGTGGTTCGGATCACCCCCGTACTCGGCTGTGTGGGCAGCCGCGAACACCACCGCGCAGGTGACCTCCTGCACAAGTGTGTCCCACGTGCTGTCCAACGAGTCGGCGCTGGAGGAGAGCGTCGAATGGCCCCACGCGGGGAGGAAGACCACTCTGCCGTGACTGGCGATCTCGGTGGCGTCCTTCCGGTGCCAGATCTTCGACGCAAAGCGTGGGTCACCATGGAACACGACCACCGTGGGCCAAGGGCCGCCCTCATTTGGCGCGATTACATCGGTCAGTCCCGAGGCGGCCGTGAAACGATCATCGGGTGCGTGATACACCAGATCGGTCACCAGCCTCGTGTCCGTCGTGACGGTTGTTGTTGTGGTGGCCATGCCTTCGGTGGTAGACGTCGCCGCCTCGGTCGTCGTGGTTGTGGTCTCCGGCGCCGCTTCCGGCGGGTTGCTGGCGCCACCACAGCCGCCGAGCGCCAAAGCGAGTGCCACCATCAGTGCCAGTTTGCGCATTTCCGTGCTCCTCGAGTTCTCGTTGTTGGACTGGATCGTTCGGTCATGGGGGCGCCGGAGCGCCCCCATGGCAGGTTGGTGTCAGCCCTGGCTGCCGAGCCATCCAATGAGTCGGAGGAGCTGGTAACCGGTCTGGTCGTTGCCCCAGAGCACCCCTCGTCCGGAAGTGCCGGCGAAGACGCCGGTGCTGTCGTGTCCGTCAACCTGGTACCTGAGCCACACCTTGGTAGTGAACTCCGGAAGGGTCACATCACCTCGAAACGCGAAAGCTCCCGAGTAGGTCAGGACCAGGATCCCCTCCGGAGTGGTCACCGTCAGCACACCGTCGCCGACGCGACCGGGGAACGTGCGATCCGCGCTGTCGGGTGGGCTCGTCGTCCAACGGCTGCAGTGTTCGCCGGAGTAGGTGAACGCCCCGGTGTAGACGTCGGACGTCAGTTCACCAGATCCGAAAGTCTCGAGGATCCACTGAAATCCCGTCGGACACCTCGCTGAGACAGCGCCGGGATCGAAGATCGGTATCGAGCCACCCTCCGTGTCCCCGCGAAGCGTGCCGGCACCATGGGCTGCTGCCGACGGCATGGCGGTGAAGCTGAGTATGAGTGCCACGGCCAGGACCGTGAGTCTGCGCATGGATGCCTCCTTGCTGTCGCCCCTGCGTCTGCAGGGTTGTATTCACACGATGCGCCCGGTGGATCTACGTCTGATCTATGTCACGTCTGGTCTAGGCCATCCGTCCGGGGCTTGGTAAGTTGAGAGGTGGAGGAGTTATGCGCTTCGAGGTTCTCGGGCCGATGCGTGTGACTGTCAACGCCGACAGCCTCGCACTCGGCAGTCCGCAGCAGCAGAAGGTGCTTGCCCTGTTGCTTGCCTCGCCGAACCAGGTCGTCTCCACCGACCGGCTCGTCGACGAGGTGTGGGGCGACGAGCCGCCCGACAGCGCACGGCACCTCGTGCAGGACTACATCTGGAGGTTTCGACGGCTGCTCGGCGAGGTCGAGGATGGACTACGAATCGATCGACAAGGTTCGGGTTATACGATCGCGGTGAGTCCCAACGAGCTGGATGCCCTGCAATTGGCGAGAGCGGTCGACGAAGCTGAACAGCTGATTGGACGCGACGCGGCGACAGCCGAGCGATTGCTCAGCGAAGCGACGGGGATGTGGAGGGGTCGACCGTTTGGCGACCTGAGTGACGAGTGCCCCACGCTGCACATGGATGCAGTCCGACTCGAGGAGCTGTACCTTCTCGCCGTCGAGATGTGCATCGATGCCGGCATCAGCCGCGGCCGCCATCAGCATCTCATTGGTGAGCTCGAGGTTCTCACCGAACAGCATCCATACCGGGAGCGATTCTGGGAGCAGCTGATGTTGGCGCTGTACCGCAGCGGCCGCCAAGCTGAGGCGCTGGGGATCTACCGCACGTTGCGCGAGACCCTCGGTGAGGGGTTGGGCATCGAGCCGGGACCGACCGCCGAAGAGCTGGAGCGACAGATCCTGTTTCACGATCCCGATCTCCTCTTGGTTCCGCCGCGAATTCTCCTTGCTTCGCACATAGCGGCGCGCTCGAGTTGAGATTGAGTGTTCGAGTCCCTCCGGGCGTGCCACTTCTCAATGGGTCCCCCGCCATCCCGTGACAGCCGCGCGACGGGCCGCGTTCAGGTATGAGCCAAGTGATTCGCTGAGAATCCGGGACAGGACGACAATGGGTCCGGATGGATCATGTTCGCCGAGGAGATTCCTACGGGGCCTGGGGCCGGACGATTCGGATCGTCTCGCTCATCGCAGTGGCGATCGTCGTTGGATGGGCCCTCTCGCTCCTCGCCCCAGCTGACTGGCCGTCGGGCGAGGGGACCATTGTCGTCAGTCAGGGTGGACGCACGGTCATTGAAGCCACAGTGGCCGTCGGAGGGGTAGCGACCATCAACCTCGATGCGATCGTGGATGACACGAGCTACCGGCTCGAGCTTCCGAACGGAATACCGGTCAATTCGCTGATCGAAGCGACCGTTGCTGTTGAGCCAACCGGGGATGCCACCACGGGCCCCGCCGATGATCTTCGGATCGACGTGACGCTCCCCGATGGACGCGTTGAACCGCTTCCCGTCGTCGGATACGACGAGGATCGTGCGGTCATGGTCGCGCGAAGGCAGCCGACACAGTCGAGCGCCTTCGCACTCGGACTTCTCGGTCTGGTCGCTGTCCTGTGGGTCACCGAGGCAGTCCCACTGTTTGTCACGTCGCTTGCGATCCCGGTACTCCTTGTGATCGATGGAGCCGCTACGGCGCAGGAGGCCACCGCTCCGTTCTTCAACCCGATCATCGTTCTGTTCTTCGCCGGCTTCCTGATGGCACAGGCAATGACACGGTCGGGCCTCGATCACCGGATCGCCATCGCCGTGACCGCCCGTTGGGGTGCGGGCCCGAAGACCATGTTCATCTCGATGCTTGCGATCACCGCCCTCATGTCGATGTTCATGTCGAACACTGCAGCAGCTGCGGTTCTCATCCCGATCGCCGTTGCCGTGTCGGCGCCCCTCGAAGACACGCGGTTCCGTTCCATGCTCGTGCTCGGTATCGCGTACGCGGCAACGATCGGGGGAGTCGGAAGCGCGATCGGCACTCCTGCGAACCAGCTTGCCATCGAGTTCCTCGACAGTTTCGGGTACCGATCGATCACTTTCGTCGAGTGGTTCCTGTTCGGACTTCCGATGCTTGTCGTGTTCCTGCCGGTGGCGGGTGTGTACCTGTGGTTCACCCATCGTCCCAAGGTCAACCGCGACCGATTCGCGTCCGCGCATCGGTCTGCCGTTGCGGAGCATCGGGCGATTGTCCCCCCTGGTCGCGACGAGATCATCGTTCTTCTTGTGTTCTCCGGCGTGATGGCCGGCTGGCTCACGCAGACCGTGCACGGAATCCATCCCGGGATCGTTGCGCTGGCGGGTGCTGTTGCTCTCTTCGTGATCGGGCGCCTCGGCCCCGAGGATCTCGGCCGGATCTCGTGGTCCTCCCTGCTCACGTTCGGAGGCGGATTGACACTCGGCTACTTCCTCGTTTCGAGTGGCACTTCCGATTGGATCGCCACCCAACTCGATGGCCTGGGGGCCGTTCCGACATGGGCGGCTGTGATGGCGGTGGCGGCGCTGACCGTTGGACTGACCACCGTTGCCTCGAACACGGCATCGGCCGCGATCCTCATCCCGTTGGCTCTCCCCATCGCATCTGTGATCGGGGTGGATCCCGTCGCGCTGGTGGTGGTCGTCGCTATCGCATCGTCGATCGACTTCGCCCTCGTCGTCGGGACGCCTCCGACGATGATCGCCTACGCGACAGGTCTGTTCACGGCTGGAGGCATCTTCCGCAAAGGCGTCCTGCTCGACCTGCTCGGCATCCTCGTCCTCAGCATCGGCATCGTCCAGATCTGGCACCTCATGGGTATCGCTTGAAGGGACGCCGTAGTTGGCATCGAATCCCGTGGTGGTGCATTTCGTACAGCCAACATCGATCGTCCCGAGTGTCGCACCAACCGGCGCATCCGACAGACCCACTTCGGTCGCATAGTGCCGGTCATGGAGAGAGACGTGTCCGAGTATCGCGATGCTCTTACCGATGGTCGCGACCTCGGCCTTGCGCCTAGCTGTGTCTGCTGAGCTTCTGGAATGTGGCGCGGACCTCGTCCTTGTTCCAGTCCTTGCCCCACAACAGAACGTGGATGCGGTCGATGCCGAGCTCCTCCCAGTAGTGAAGCGCCTCGAATACCTGGTCCCAGGTGCCGAAGGCGAGGTGGAGGTCACGAATCAGATGTCGCGCCTCGTCCGGTTCCATGCCCATCTCAGCAGCCCTCTGGTCGATGGCGTCGTCGAGTTCGGCTTGTGTATCGACGCCGGTCACCCTCATCTGCATCGAGACCATGAGGTCATCGGGATCTCGGCCAGCCTGCTCGGCGGCTTCCTTCGCACGTTGGATCCGGATCCTCCTGTCGTCCGGCTCGTGGGAACCGATGAGGTTGAACTCGGATGCGAACGTGCCGGCAAGACGTGGCACCTTGTGAGAACCACCACCGCCGATCAGGATCGGGACCGGCCGCTCTGGTATCGGAATGTGTGGGAAGTCCGTGAGCCGGTAGGTGTTGCCCTCATATCCGGGGCGTGCAGGATCGAAGAAGGCGACCAAGTATTGGAGGACTTCTTCGAGCAGATCGAACCGCTCGCCGACAGACGGAAAGGGGATGCCAAAGACCTCGTGTTCCTTGTCCATGAAACCCACTCCCAACCCCAGCTTGAAGCGCCCACCGGACATCTCATCCAAGGTCACCGCAGCTTTCGCCATCACCGCAGGATGTCGGAACGTGATCGGTGACAGCAACGTCCCGATCTCGATGGTGGATGTCTCCCGAGCCACTCCGCCCAGCTGCACGAGGGCGTCATATGTCGGTTGATCCCAAGGGGGCTGCATGTCACGCGCCATCAAGTAGTGATCGGGCACCATCACGGATGCGAAGCCTGCCTCTTCCGCCAGGACGGCTGCTTCGATCACCGTTTCGTACGAATACGCCGGATATGCCCCGAACTCCACGCCTCACTCCTTACGACGGGTCCAGAACACGATAAAGAGCGGGACCACACTGCGCCCCGACAGAGTGATGGCGATCAAGGCCTAGTCGAGCCGCCGCAGAGATCAATCGATGCCGGTGATCAAGAGCCGTTCACGAAGGTACCAGCGCCCCTCGGCGGCACGACTCGCTGGCTGCCAGGAGAGATCTACTGGGACGCGAGGAGGACCACCGCTCCGATCAAGAGGAGCAGGATGACCGCAGCGATAACGGATGCCACAGTGACGGGCGCCTTGCGAATTCTGACCACGGAGTAGGACATGGGGTCGGTCTCGTCGAGGGCGAACTCGTCATCGGAGCCGCTGTCGACGAATCCGTGGGCGAGCATGGACATGCGGTACGAGCGAAGCGGGTTGCCCGGGACATTGCTTCCCTCGATCGACGGGCCACGGTCGGTGCGTCCTGATCGACTCATACTGCTGCATTGTCGTCACAGTCAGAAGAATTGTCGAACGCCGATGTCGGTCACACATGCGTGCGTGAGCAGGGCTGTCAGGACCAACGCTGTCGCGTTGGATGTGACGTTCGATGGCCTTGTGGGACCGCGGACCTGGGTGCCGTTGCTAGCCGCACGTCCCGTCAGCGACTCCGATGAACTCGCCATCGACGAACTGGCCTTCCATCAACGCCCAGTCGACGCGCGTTCCGGTGTCATCGAGCGAGAATTCGAAGTGAACGGAGCCATTGACCGGTTCAACGTTGCCGGATCAGATTCCACCGTACGGACTCACGACTCGCACGATCACATCAACTTCCGTTTCGTTAGCCACCAGAACGAAGTACTCACCTGACGGGCGGTAGAACGAGTCGCAGGTGGTCGGGCGCTCACGTTTGGTGGTGTGTGAGACACTGGACAGAGGCAGCCACTTCGGATGCCGGTGAGGGGTCGCGAATGGCGAACAAAGACAAGGGCGGCAGACGCTCGAAGAAGGTGGCTGAGAAGTCATTGAAAGAGAAGCGCGCCGACAAGAAGACCAAGAGGGGCGAGAGTTCCAATCAGTCCTTCGACAAGACGTTCGGTCACTAGGACAATCCATGAATTCCAACTCGATCATTGACGGCGGTCGGCAGCGATGCGTTGCTTGTGGGCACCCACGACGCGAGCATCGCCAGAACGAACCGTGCACAGTGCCGAAATGCGCGTGCGCGGGATACCAGCTGCCCAAGGAAGACTGACGTGCCCGCTACGGTCGGTTGCTCAGCCAGTGCGATCCTTCGCCTTCCTCTTGCAGGGGGAAGGTGGTGGTCGTGGTCGTGGTGCCGGTGGCGCTCGACTCGGTGATGGAGGGTCCTACGAGGAGCCGGGCGGTCGCGTTGTCGATTGTCTGATCGACGCACGAAGCGTCGTTGCCTGACGACACGTTCAGCCAGGCGGTGATGAGGGCTCGCCCGAGTATCCAGGTGGTGTCGCCACGAGCGGGCTGAGAGAGCGCTGCGGCTGCTTCATCGAGCGAGAGTTCGAGACACACCTCGCCGCCAGGGCACACTGTGTCATGGTTCCAGTCCCCGATGATCATCTGATCGCCGAACACCGGCCCCGCACATCCGTGTGGTTCTTCCAATACCCGGGCGTACCCGTAACGAGAGCAATCTCCGCGCTTTGACGCCGGAGCGAGCCCACGTTCCGCATCATCGATTCGGCCCCGGCCGATACGACCTTCTCGTCGATGCGCCTCCGATTGAGACCGGCCACTTGACGGCCTGGAGCCTCCTCGGCGCTCTGTCGTCTATTACTCCTCGGTGACCTCGACCACGAATCGGAAGGCGGGAAGATCCTCGCCCGGGTGGTCATCGGCGTATGTCAACTGCGGAAGTCGGAAGTTGACCGCCCCCCGGATGTCCTCCCCGCGATAGATCGCGGGGTAGAAGTCGACATAGTGGAACCCAGGTTCACCCGCGAGCGGCAAGTAGATCTGGATGTCACCCTGGCTGTTGAAACCACACGCGAAGCCGACGTACGAGTTGTCGTAGACGACCGTGTAGATGTTCGCCGTCTCGGTCCAGCCCACACCCTTGACGTGGAAGAGCGCCATCGTTCCGGCGGGGCCGACGCCGTTCTCCACCGCGATCGCAGAGGGCTTGATGTCGAACTCGGTGGACGCAACGGTATCGCCATCGGCGACGGCGTCGATCCGATGTGGGCCCCCGAGATCGTCGAGGGCTGCGAAGTCGTAGGACATCGTCCCATCGTCCTCGGGGGTGATCGTGCCAAGCTCGACACCCACCTCAGACCACCCGCCCCCGGACACGCGGCTTCCTTCCTGCCGGTACCACATGAGGGAGATCGGTACGGTGGGCATGTTGTGCCCGGACACGGTGACTGGCGTGCCTACCGGCCCGCTGGTCACATCCGTCCAGATCGCTGGAGCTCCCGTGTCCTCGGGTGCTGTGCCGCTTGCGACAGGGAATCCCTGTTGGGCTGCTGGCGGAGGCAGGACTGCTGGCCCGTCGGTCACCTCGAACTCGAAGGTGAAGACGGGTCTGTCCGGTCGTGGCGACTGCTGATTGTTGAGGTATGGGACGTGACTCCAGCCGTGGGTCAGTTGGATCACATGTGTGCCCGGAGGGCCAACCGCGGGAATAACTGCCTGGGCCGAACCGTCGGTTGTCACCGCTGACACCCAGCCCGTGTACGAGTTGTCGTACGTGAGCTGCCAACTGTTCTCGAGGTACCCATAGCCCATGCCGTTCACCTCGATGGTGATTGGCGTTCCCACTGGGCCGGAGGTCGGGTTGATCGACATCTGCATCTCTGTGCGGAACGCCGCACGGTTGAGCAGATCCTCACCCTGATGCACGGTGACGTTGTGGGTGAATCCAAAGTCCTTCGGCACCTCGAAGTCCACCTCGAAGTTCCCCTGATCGTCGGTTGCCACGCTTGCCAGCGGCACATCCTCGGTTACGAACTCGCGGCCGTAGTACTTGCCCTCGACGAGGTCCACGTTCCACGTCGCCGTGGTGTCTTCCCAAGCAAGGATCACTTCCGTGTCAGCGGGAAAGCCAGAGCCAGCAGCGGTCACCATCGTGCCGATTGGCCCACCTGCGGGTGTCAGCTGCAACTCCCCTACGAATACCGGTGCTTGCGGTTCCTCAGGTGCAGTCGATGATGTCGTCGGCGTCTCGGTAGTCGACGTCGTCGATTCGGAGGCGGCCGAACTCGTACAACCAGCAAGCAGAAGGGTGATCGATACGCCCCATGCGACACCGGAACGAGAGACTCGCCTATGTCTCTTTGGCCTCCTGGTCATCAGCAATCCTTCCTCCGGGTACTTCCTATTTCTTGAGGGGTGCCAGATCCATGGTCACGACTCGGGCGTGTGGCATGGATCTGGCACTCCCGCGTCTCGGTTCACGCAGTGACGTCCATCACGGTCAACAGCGACGGAGCGACATTGAACGGCTCGAACGTTCCGGTCCGACCATCCGTCGCGGTCGCGGTGATGGTGTATGACACATTGCCCGCCGGATACCCAGCGAAGATCTCCCAGCCGTAGGTCCAGAAGAAGTCGTTTTCGGTGTTGGGTGGATGTGGTCCCCAGTGGAGCTCGAACTCCTGACCGTCACTCAACGTCAAGGTCACGGACTCCAGACCCTCATCGTCGAGCTGCTCGCCCGTCACTGGATCGAAGACACGAACCCTGAAGGTGGCCTTTGCCTCGCCATCGTTGACGTACGCGTTCTGAAGCATGCATCCTTCCCCGACGATGTCGGCTTGGAGGATGAGCGTCTGACCCGTTTCGGCGATGGTTCCCTCGAGCGCCGCCTTCTCTTCACTCAAGCTGGCGTTCTCAGACTGGAGGGTTTGCGCCGATTGCTCAAGGTCAGCGACACTCGACTCGAGGTCTGCAACGGTCGATTCCAGGGCAGCGTTCGCCGATTCGAGCTCTGCGATGTCCGCCTGAGCCTGCTCGAGCTCGCTGTTGTTACTACAGGCGGTGATTGCCGCCACCAGGGCCACGATTACAAGGACCAGTCGTATCTTTCTCACGGGCATAGTCATCGACCTCCTCGGGTCAGTCGTCGGAGGACCGCTTCAGCGATCCAATTCAGTGCACGGTGGTGGGTGTCACTCAGCAAAAATCACCTCGATCCATCCGAGGTGGGAGCTCTGAACGTGGTCCCGGCGGCCCCATCCGTTCTGTCCCGCATCGGGATCCCAATACGCCAACGCGAGCTGGCTGGACTCCCCGACGGAGAATTGAGCGTCCTGCTCATCGCCCGTCTGCAGCGGCCGGCGCATCTCGAAATACCATGTGCCGTCTCCATCCTCGATTGGGTTCGAGTGGGAGAACACACCGAGGAGGCTGTTCTCGGCGGTGTCGCCAACGTCGTCGTCGTGGGTCTCGGGATTGGTCGCCCACTCGTCATCGAAGTTGCACGTCCCGTCGTTGCCGGGATCGCCGTTGCCGGGTCCGTGGGCGGCGCCACCCTGCTCCTCACCGATGGGACAGTCGAGGCGCCAGTACCAGATGTCGACCATCCCGAGGGCTGGCATGCCGGACGGGTCGTCGCTGCCCATATGTGGTCCGGCGGCACTCTCGATCGGCCACATCACGGCGGGGGCTCCGCTGTAATGAGGGTCTACTTCGCTCCAGTTGAAGTCGTCGTCAACCGTGTAGAGCACATAGACGAACTCGTCGTCGTGGGCGACCTTGATACTCGCGGCGTGGGGTGGCGCCGACTCACCCTGAATGGGTTCGAGCGTCAGTTCGACTCCAGGGATGGCGTCCCAGTCGGAGGGATCACCGTCGACGACGATCCCCGTGACGGCAGGCGCTTCCACAACGAGCGCCTGTTGTTGCATGGTCGTCGTGGTTGTCTCGCCCGGCGGTTCGTTGCCCGGTGTCGTCGTTGTGGTGGCGACCGTCGTTGTTGGTGCCGGAGGCCGTGTCGTGGTGGTCGTGGTGATACCCAGATCCGCTGCTGCCCCGGGTGCACCCTCGAGGAAGGTGAGAATCAGCGCAAGGTCATCATCGGTGAGGTAGATCTCGGTGTACGCAGGCATTCCTGAGGGTCCCTCCCGGACATCGCGGACGAAGTCGGCGAACTCCTCGCCGGGCACGTCCCATAGCGTGCCCCCGACGGTGGCTCCCTGGGCATGGGTTCCGTGGCAACCGATGCAGCCTGCTCGCGTAAAGAGGTTCTTCCCTGCCAGCCATCGATCGCTTGGGTTTCTGATCTGGTCCGCGCTGCTTCCGTATCCGACGTACGTGTACTCCCGGTCGAGGTAGGCAAGCTCCGTTCGGTCGTAGAACTCGGGGTCCTCGAGATTGGCATGCGTCGCTGGATTCCTGAGAATGACGATCACAAGGGTCGTAGCGACCACGATGGCGGCCACGAAGATCACCGTGGCGATGTTGAAGCGGGGTCGGTTCACGGCACTTGCTCCTGACCGGCGTGATCAATCGTGCGGCTCGCCTCTGCCTCCCTGGACACCTGGATTGGCCCGATCATGGCGAATTGAATGATCGCCCACACACCCACGAGGAGCGCGATCAGGACCCAAGCGCCCAAGCCGGGGATCCGAACGCCGTTGTTCGAACGTACGATCTGCGAGCCGAGACCCTCGGTCACAACCGACTCAGGGACCGACTCGAACTCGACTTCACCGGCCGCGGCATACGCAACGATGACGGTGTCCGATCGGCCGCTGTGCTCGCGCCATCGGAGGATGGCGATGCCGTTGCGGTCGGTGATGGATCGGGCGATTTCCACCGTGCCGTCGATCCCGAGCATCGAGGCATCGCGGCTCGCGACAACGACGGCTCCGGGTACCCGTGCACCGGAGTCTGCGAGCCTGACGACAACCCGCATCTGAACCACCTCGCCCGCAGCGACGGTCTGCGGTGCCGACACCTCGGCATCGAGATGGTCAGCCCGAGCAGCTGACGACGCTGAGGCAAGGGAGCTCACCACGACGGTGACGAGTATCAGCCATCGAAGCGCGCCCTTCACGATCTGCCCCTCACCGCGTCAGGCGCCGGTGCGGCGCTCTCCCCGTCGCGCCCCAACAGCTTGCGCTCTTCGACCATTTCCCAGACGGCCATGATCGGGAAGATCTTCACGAACACCGCGATCAGCAGTATGAAGAAAGCGATGGCAGCGGCAAAGATCGACCATTCAACCCATGTAGGCATGTAGTCGAACGGCTCGTACGGCAGCAGCGGGACCCGCTGCGCCGAGATCACGATGAAGTACCGCTCGGCGAACATTGCGACGTCCACGAGTACGGCAGCGGTGACGATCCCGGCGATGGTCCGGGTTCGTTTGAAGAGGATGATCAACCCGGGAATGGCAAGGCCACCGATGAAGTAGAACCAGTAGAGGCCAGCGAACTGCCCGAGGAAGAGCTGTCGGAAGAGGAACTCCTCACCCTCTTCCAGCTTGAATCCGGTGGTGAGGTATTCGGAGAGGTTGATGTACATCATGATCAACGTGAATGCGGCGAGGAGGTAGCCGAGGTTCACGAACTGGACCTTCGTGATGTACTCCTCGAGGTGGTAGATCCTGCGCAACAAGGCCATGACGATGACGAGGGTTGCTATCCCCGAGAAGATCGCCCCAGCGACGAACAGGAGGCCGAAGATCGTGCTGTTCCATCCAACCCGCAGGGTCATGCCGAAGATCCACGACACCACAGTGTGCACCGAAACCGCGATCGGGATGATGATGATGGCCAGGACACCGACTGCGCGGCTGAGCGCCTTCACCTGTCCGGGGAGACCCTCCCAGCCGATGGCGAAGAACCGGTAGAAGGCCGCCCTCGTCCGGTGCCCCATGGACGCCATTCGGTCCCTGAAGTAGGCCACATCGGGAACCATTGGTATTCCCAGGTATATGACGCTTGCCGTCAGGTAGGTCGTGATCGCGAGGACATCCCAGAGAATTGGTGACTGCCACCGGCCGTGGATGATCACGTTGAGCAACCGATCGGGGCGACCCATGTCGACGACGATCAGCGAGGCGCCACAGACGAGCGCAACAACCGTGATGAACTCTGCGATCCGGGTTATCGGCGTCCGCCATTGTGCTTTGGTGACCCGGAGGATCGCGGAGATCAGCGTTCCTGCGTGGCTGATGCCCACAAAGAAGACGAAGACTGAGATGTAGAGACCCCATGCAACCCGATCCCGCATTCCAGTGACGACGAGGCCGTTGTCGAGCTGCGTCGTCCAGGCGTAGACGCCAACCCCGATCACAGCGAGGAGAACCCCTACGAGAACCCAGTACCAGGAGGAAGTGACCAGGACTGGCCGCAGCGTGGTCTCCTCGAGGCGCCTTTCGTACTCCCTCAGCGACTCCACGTCTGGGACCCTTCCACTCGCTGCACCCACGGCCACTCGGTGGGTTCCCTGCCCTCGGTGAATGGATCGCGTCCGACCGCCTCGCCATGCCCGGGGATGTAGAAGACCCTGGGCTTGGTCCCCAGATGCTCTTTGAGCACCTCGGCGTTGTTCGTGGTGAGGAAGCGTGATACGGAAACGATCTCGCGTCCGTTGGTCGCGATGTCCTCCTCGAGATCCCCGTAGTAGATGGCTCCGTTGGGACATGCCTGCGAGCAGTACGGAAGCGTGCCAGCCCGTGCCATGTCGGGGCACATGTCGCATTTCATGACCGTGCCCTTGGTGGCGGGGATCTGATGATCCGGCGAATAGTCAGCGAGCAGCGCCTCGGGCGGAATCGGCGGATCCGACCAATTGAAGAAGCGGCGATCGTAGGGGCACGCTGCCATGCAGATCCGACAGCCGATGCACCGTTCTTGGTCGATGAGTACTGCGCCCTCAGGCGTGGAGAAGGTTGCCCCGACCGGGCACACATTGACACACGGGGGGTTCTGGCACTGCATGCACGGTGTTGGGAGGAATCGGGTGCCGCCTCCTTCGAGTTCCTCCTCGAATACCTGAATCCACTCCATGGGTTCAGGTGCGAGGTGCCCCTCGATGCATGCCGTGGTGCACTTGGGGGGCGAGTCCTGACTCTGGCACCCATCGCAGGAACGCAGATCGATGATCATTGTCCACTGCCGTATCCGGCCGCCAGGGCCGGTGGCTGGACTTTCCGTTGACGCAACTCCGGCTTCACTGTTGAAGACCGCGGGCAGGGCCACAGCGGGGAGCACGCTCAGGCCCCCTATCCCGACGACCTTCAGGAAGGTGCGGCGGTCACCAGAGAGGATGGCCTCATCAGGCTGCAGGTCTTCGGAGGGCGCGCTCCCTTCCTTCCGGCCGCCGCGAACGCGTCGACTGAGCAGGACCCTGAGGGCGAAGAAGAGTGTGAGGACTACGACCACACCGATGAGGAGTGCCGTCGCAATAGTCATCGTCGGCCAGAGCTTCTCGTCGCAGGTCCGGGGCAACCGGCGGGAGGCGCACTTGGGGGAGGAGCTGCAATACGAAGGTGCGCGTAACCGAAAACACTGTGGGTACCGTGCATTCCGAGCCCTCCGTTTCGGTACTTCCTCGGTACTTTGTGAACCGTATCACAAGTCTGCGTGGTAGACAAACAAACGTTTGTTGGCTTAGGGTTCGTGAAGGAGGGCGGAAGCCCTTCGCTGTGACGGAAAAAGCGACCGATGGGTGAGCATGCGGGCGAGGACTTCCAATACGTGACACCGCGTTCTTCCTCGACGACGGGTGGGCCACCAGTGAGCGGTTCGCGTCGCTGGGGGTTCTCGCGCGCAAGGTGGGCCAAAGATGGCGGGCCGTTGTCCCAGGACGAGGGGAACGTCGAAGCGCGACGCCGGTGGTTGCCGTCATTCGATCGTCAGAAACTCAGCCCCTGGCATTCGCGTCAGAACTCCGGACCGTCGCGCCGGGAGCTCGAGCTCTTGGTCCGCGAGCGAACTGCCGAGCTGGAACTCGCCATCGAGCAGATGGAAAGCGCAGACACCATCATCGACCGGTGGACGCTCGACGGCGTAATCCACTACATGAACGACTTCGGCCTCCAGACCCTCGGGTATTCCGCCGAGGAGGTCGTCGGCCGTCGAAGTATCTACTCCATCGTTCCCGACGATCCCGAGCGACTGGCCGAATGGTTTGCAGTCCGCGACCAGCTCGAGGCGAATCCGCATCGCAACGTCCACTCCGAGTTGCAGTGCAAGCACAAGGATGGATCCCCCGTCTGGATTGCCTTTCGCAATCGTCCGATCCTCGACGCCGACGACAGAATCGTCGAGGTGTTCAGCGTGGGAATCGATATCACCGATCGAAGGCTCCGGGAATCGAGGCTGGCCGCCGACAACCGGCGAATGGTCGATGAGTTGGCGATCGGGCGTGAGATCCAACTCAGCATGCTGCCGGATGGGGCACCGGAGTTCCCGATGCACGACGAGTTCACCGTACGGGCCCTTCTCGAGCCGGCCCGGGAAGTCGGTGGCGACTTCTACGACTTCTTCCTCATCGACGACCGACATCTCTGCGTCTGCGTCGGCGACGTATCCGACAAGGGCGTGCCTGCGGCGTTGTTCATGGCGGTCACGAAGACACTCATCGTCTCCAGGGGAAGTAATGACACCTGTCCGGCGAGCATCCTTCGGCACGTCAACGATGAGCTGTGCCGTCGGAACGACCAGTCGATGTTCGTCACGATTTTCATCGGGGTCCTCGACACTCAGACGGGAACGCTCCGCTTCTCGAATGCCGGGCACAATCCACCGATTGTCAGACGGGCGGACGGAAACCTCGACGTGCTCGACCCTCGGCATGGACCGGTGGCCGGGGTGGTCGAGGGCTTCGACTACCGGTCCGACGAAGCGGTGCTCCACCCCGGTGACCAGCTGGTCATGTACACCGACGGCGTCACCGAGGCGATGGATCCGGACAACGTGGCGTTCGGCGACGATCGATTGCTCGCCGTGCTCGGTGGCCCAGTCCCCGATCCGACGACCACGGTCGAGGTTCTGTTCGATGCCGTCACCGCTCATGCAGGCGAGCGTGACGCATTCGACGACGTGACAATCCTCGTCCTCGCCTTCCACGGACAGGGGAGGCTCCCTTCCGCAGGGTGTGAGCTCATCCTCGATCACGATCGCGCAGCGATAGCCGGCGCACTCGACCGCCTCGAGCAGTGGATGGCCGAACGCGACACTCCGGACGAGGACCGTCGTGCGTTGCTCACCGTTGCTGACGACCTGCTCACAAATGCCATCGAACACGCCGACGGCAGTGCGCCGGTCGTGACGACCCTCGCGATCACCGATGGGTGGCTGGAGTTCACCGTGAGCGACGAAGGGTCCCCCTTCAACCCGTTCGAGGTCGAAGTACCCGATACGGATGCGCCCCTCGAGGACCGCCGGGCGGGGGGCTTGGGCATCCACCTGGCGAGATCGCTCATGGATAGACACGAGTACGACCGGACCTCGGGCCGGAACGTCGTACGCGTATCGAGGAAGATCAACGGTGCGGGAGGAGCGGAACAATGAGAATCCACGAGGAGAGATTCGAGGGGGCGGTAGTGGTGCACCTCGCCGGTCGGCTCGACACCAGCACGGCACCTGAAGTCCAGGCGCATCTGGAGTCGGTCGTCGGTGAGGGCGTGGATGTGGTGGTGGTGGGCCTCGACGACCTGGAATTCATGTCGAGCGCCGGGTTGCGGGTTCTCCTGGCCACTGCCAAGCGCCTGCGCCCGACCGGTTCGCTCCGACTGTTCGGACTCAACTCAACGGTGAGGGATGTCTTCGATGTGTCCGGCTTCTCGATGATCTTCCCGGTCTTCGAGGATGAGCCGGCCGCCCTGGCCGGGTGAGAGTCGTGCAGGCCGTCATCGTCGGAACGGGACTGTCGAACCGCCGGCTGGGTACCGAGCACCCATATGTCGGCAACCCGGAGCATGTCGGGATCCGCGAGGTCAACCGACTTCTTGGCACGGGCAATGACTCGAGCCCCGGACCCCTCCCGACGGTGATCAGCCGTGCAGGCGCTGCCGAGGTGGGACTCGTGCTCGTGACCGGTGCAGACCCCGGTGTTGAGGATGCCCTGGTCGAACCCGTGACGCTCGCGGCCCCCGAAGCGACCCTTCTCAGGTCTGCTGGAGCGGCGATCCCGTGGCGCGAAATGGACGAGCTGCTCGGGACGAGCTGGCCGAACGCGACGGCGTTCTTGGTGGTCGGTTCGCGCACTGAGCACGAGGTCGCTTCACTGGCGACGATGCTCCGGAGTCTGCGCCCACACGCCGCCATCGCGGTTTCCCGCCATCTGGCCGCAACAGCGACTCCGGATGCGCACTTCGCGACCCTGCGCCACACGCTTCCCATTCAAGGTGTCGACGTACTCCTGGATCTGCAAGAGGTCGGTGCATTCCTCGGGCTTCCGGCTGGGACCTTCGACACCTTCGCCGAGCCGGGATGCCCGGTGGAGCCTGAGGAAGTCTGCGCGATGCTCGGCGAGACGCGCCGCCGCATCGTGAAATCACTGATCATGCATTGGAGCCGAACGAAGCTCCGACCCCTGGGCGGGGGATTCTCGGGTAGTGCTCTGTTCATCGCCGAAGGATGGAAGGGAGAGGCACGGACCGAGCCAATGGTCGTCAAGATCGACGGCATAGACCAGATGCGCCGCGAGCTCGATGGTTACCACCAGGTCAAGGATCTGCTCGGCAAGCACGTTCCGTCCCTCGGCTATCCGGTCCGCGGCGACGGCATGCTCGGGGTGGGCATGGAACTGGCGGCGATGGATGGGTCTCCCCAGACCCTCCAAGAGACCTTCGAGGCAGCCACCACGGACGGCGACTACGCGATCTTCTTCCGTCGTCTCGAACGGAGCCTCGAGATGCTGAGCGAGCGACTGTATCGAAATACCAGCAGTGAGGCGTGGGTCGCCCCCTATCGATCCTTCGGTCTGCACACCGAAGACCAGCTCCGGTGGCTCCGTGAGAACGGCGACTACATCGTCGGGTACCTCGGGCCGAACCACTCATACGGCGTCGACATCGAGCGCTTGGTGCAACTGCTCCAGATCGTCGGTGCCAACCCAGACGGCCTCGACGGGCAGGTGGGGATCGTTCACGGGGATCTCAACTACGCCAACATCATTTCCGACGCAGGCGACAACCTGTGGTTCATCGACTGGACCCTGTCGCGCTCCGCGCCGATCGAGATGGACTTCGCCAAGCTCGAGAACGACATCAAGTTCGTCATATCCAAGGACTTCGAGCTGTCGGAGCTCGGCCGACTCCGCGCCTTCGAGGACTACCTCCTCGCCGGGCCACTCCCCGGTGACGTGGACGAGCTTCCTGATGCACTGCGATACGCGCGCTGGGACCTGCGATACCGGAAGATTCTGACCGCCGTTCGCCTCATCCGCCGGTCGTGTCTCGAACTGAAGGGTGACGACGACTGGCTCGTCTATCGGATCGCCTTGCTCCGTTACGCCGCGCACACGCTCAGCTGGGACCTTCGTCGCGGCCGAGGAGAGTGTGACGTACCCCAATTGGCGTACGCGCTGTACTCCGTGGAAGCCCTGCTCATGGATCTTGTGGGCGATGATTTCCACCTCAAGATCCGCGCGGAGCGAGCCCCCGGATACCCAGAGCGACAGCGGATCCCGATCGACGAGGCACCGTGGGACGTTCCCTGCAACGACTACGCGCCCCCGTACCATGTGAGCGAAGCCGTGCTCGCAGCCGACCGTTCCGTTGTGCCCGGAGGATGGGCCGACCCGGAGGACATTTCCGCCCTGAGTGGGGAACTCTCCCAGCGTCCCGCCGATCATCACGACGCGGGAGGGCGACCGCTCAACCCGCGGGGCCGGACCGGTATCGCCGGCCGGGGATCCCTCGGGAGATGGGGTCCGAACCGCTCCGCGTCCGTCATTACGGTACGGCGAAATCCGGCGACGGACCGACTCGACATCCTCCTCGGCTCCGGGGCCGACGGTGTGCTCGAGGTTCCCAAGGGCTTCCTGCGTGAGGGCGAGCCACCCCATGAGGCCGTTCGCAGGATCATCGAAAAGGAAACCGGATGGGAAGATCTACCTGAGTTGGAGCCGGGCTTCTTCGAGGGCTATGTCTACGATCCTCGCCAGACGGACCATGCCTGGGTCGAAACCGGTGCCCACGTCCTCGAAGTCGATCCGTCGAGGCGCGTACCAGAGCACCACCCGGGTAGCCCATACGCCGAGATCGGATGGTGGCCCCTCGATGCCGAGACGGTCAACCAGGTTCCCGCGGTGCAGGCTGGCCTCGTGAGGGAAGCGGTTCGGCACCTCGCCCGCAGCGATCGCATGGATCAGAAGGAAGCCTCCGCGCTGCTGGCGGCCACGGGATGAACGACGTACCGACACCTACTGAGGTCGCGTGCCTCGAGGCCATGCGGAGAGGCGACCCACCCGAGGCCGACCCAACCACTTCCGACGGGTGGCTCCGCTTCGGGTTGGCGCTCATGCTCGAGGCGTGCCGCACCATCCGTGTCGGATGGAACGAGACTTTGGCGGGAGCAGTGATACGGAAGCCGGATGGCACTCCCGGCCTCGAACTGGAGCAGGAGGTCGAGGCGGTCATTCGACGGCGGATGGCCTCGTTCGCCCCAGAGGTGCCAATCGTCGGTGAGGAGTTCGGCGGGGAACTCGCCCAAACCGGCTGGACCGTCGCAGTGGATCCGATCGACGGCACGTGGGCGTTCTTCAACGGGACCGAGACAGCCTGCTGCAGCCTCGGACTGTTCCTCAACGGCGATCCCGTTGCAGGTATCGTCGGCAACCCGGCCACGGGAGAGGTCGCATACGGCGGCCGCGGTATCGAGCCACGACTCATGCGCGTGTCGCTGTTCGGGGAACGGGACACGGCAACCGACCTCCCCGTCGTGCCGGACGGTCGACGAGCACCGACACTCGTGAGTGTGCACCCCGACCGCAAGCAGCCCTCCCTGCTCGCCCACCTGGTCCGTGCGTGGTCCGATGGTGACATCGCTGCGATCCGTGCCCCCGGCGGTGCTCCGGCATGGGGGATCATCGACGCGGCAAAGGGACGCTACACGTACATCAACCCATGGACGACCCGTCCGGCAGAGCCGTTCGACCTGGCGGGAGCCGTCGAGGTCATGCGAGCTGCCGGGGGCGACGTGGATGATCTCGATGGACGACCCATCGATGCCGCACGGCATGTCGGAGCCTTCGTGGCCGGCATCGAGGCAACCGCACGCAAGCATGTCGCGTCCATCGCCCGAAACATCGTCGTTTGAGGCTGCGATTCACCGGCCATGTGCTGCCCTCGGGCAGTTCTCCGTATCGAGGACAAGGAAGTCGCTCAGCGGTATTGCGGCCTGGCGGTCTGCTTGGTGCCCCAGGGCGCTTAAGGGGGCAACGTTCGGTGCCAGGTTCGTCCCCGAGAGCCGGCAGGCGGTGTCGGTCAACCAGCGAATAGGTTGAAGCTTTGGTTGTGCAATTCGACTGTTGGCAGCGTGATCGGTATCGAGCCGACATCGACGCGCGCGCCATCGCGCACTCGACTCTATCCCTCCCAGCCGGGGTACTCGGATCGCGCCATGACGTCACCACCGCACGGACTTCGGAGGGAGGGTCGCGACCACTGGCTCGAGCGTGTCTGACGGTGTCTCTCGATACCTCAGCCTCCACACTGCCGGAAGCGGGTCGGGTCTTACTTGTAGTGGCTCGTAGAGTGCTCCGATGCATACCGAAGGGTCAGAGAGCCGCCGGCCAGGCCTGAGGTGGGTTGGTGTGTGGTTCATTGCCGCGGGGGTCCTCGTTGTGTCCCGCGCCGTCATCGAGTGGGCGGATCCGGTGTACTGGAATCCTTCTTCTCTTCTCGACTACTCCGCAGCGGTGCTGACGACCGTCGCTTGGGTCGTCACGGGCATTGCCTTCATTCTCTGGTGGCGCACCACACCGATTCGGCGTGGCGCCGAGATACTGCTCTTGGTGGGCGTCGGCACCGCGGTGTCGGGCATTGGGAACTTCCTCGAAGACGTGCTCAGTCTCGAGTTCGGGGAGCTCCTGTTCACCTACGGCGGGATGATTGGAGCCATTGCCGCTCTCTTGGCAGGCGTCTTGGTGCTGACGGTCCGCCACCCGCTCCGGTGGACAGGCATCTTGTTGTTCACGTTTGTCGGCGGCGGCATTTTCCCTGACAGCGGCGGTCAGTTCGTCACCGGGGCCAGCCTCGCCGCCTTGGGTGCATCGCTCGCGATGTACCGACGAGCAGACGCTGTGTAGCCAAACCACGAGCACGCGTCGGCGCTCGGGGGCGCTTGAGCCGACCCGACATCACGAGACGCCGAATTCCGTAACGCGAACGCACCGGCACATGCAGGTGTGCTGACCCAGGTCGCTCGCAGCGGTTGCGCGCTACTGCGCGGGGTCGTAGGTGAGGATCTCCAGAATGTGGCCGCTCGGATCATGGAAGTAGACGGAGTCGGTGGCTCCGTGGACTCCGCTCGACCGACCCGGACCCCGCATGTTGGTGGCGTTCGACGGACCGTCGCCATATGTGCCGCCGCTCGCACGAATGCGCTCGAACGTAGCTTCAAATGTGATGCGATCCATGCGGAATGCGAGGTGGCGAGATGCCGGCGTCGACTGCTCATGCAGATCCAGCGCTGTGTCTTCGGTGATCAGCATGACCTCGAAGGATCCGCTCCTGCCCCGGTGTTCCAGGCCAACAACATCCCGATAGAACGCGACCGAATCCTGGAGATTGGTGACCTCGAGGATTGTGTGGTCGAGAAGCACAGCCATCGCTTCATCGTACCTCACGCCCCCTCGCGTGTAGCGAGACGTGGGACCCGCGCGCTGTGTTCGAACGGTCGGTCGCTCAGCCGGAGCGACCTTCGCGTCGACGTTCGTCCTCGAGTAAGCGCTCGTAGCGCCTGCCCGTTCGAGATACGTCGATGAAGTACCAAGCGACGTGGAATGCGAGGCCGATGCCCCAGAAGATCGTCACCCAGAAGGCCCAGTCGACGCCGCCGCCTCCTGCAGTGTCGACAGCCCACAGCATGCCGTTGATGATCACGAATGTGACGGCGTGCCAGAGCATGCCCGTGTAGTCCCTCACTCGCGCTTGGGCCCGGTCGTGTGCGGTTGACTCACTGATCGTCACGGTGCCCCTCCGTTCATCTCGCTTCCCAGATATCGTTCCGCTGATTCGGAGGGATGTCCAGCAGAACATGCCGTGCGGTCCGGGACCCGCACGGTACGTGCGAACGGTCGGCTGCTCAGCCGGTGCGACCCTTCGCCTTCCCCTTTCCCGGGAAGGTGGTGGTCGTGGTTGTGGTGCCGGTCGAGGTCGACTCTGTGGCGGAGGACGCGACTTGGCTCACCGAGTCGCGGTGTTCGGCGCACAGCAAGCCGTTGTTGTACGCGTCGAGTTCCTCGGCGAGAGGCTGGGCGATGGCCCAGGCGTCGGATCCGCCGCCGACCTCGCTGCCGATGGGATTCGCGAGGAGCCAGGCAGTCGCATCGTCGATCGTCTGCGCGATGCACGACGAGTCGTTGCCGGACGACACGTTCAACCACGCGGTGATGAGGGCTCGGGCCAGTATCCACGTTGTGTCGCCACGAGCAGGTTGCGAAATGGCGGTGAGCGCTTCGTCGAGCGAAAGCTCCAGGCACACCTCGCCGGCAGAGCACACCGTGTCATGGTTCCAGTCCCCGACGATCATCTGATCGCCGAACACCGGCCACGCATCCGTGTGGTTCTTCCAGTAACCCGGCGTACCGGTGCCGAGCGCACGCAGGGACACCGAAGCCGAATCTTGGTCGTTGACGGTCGTGCCGAAGTTGTCAGAGCCTGAAGCAACCACCGTGTTCGTCAGGGGTGCCCACAGCACGGTGGTGCACTGGTAGGTGGTCGTCGCACCGACGACGAGGGTTCCAATGACGACCGAACACGACGGAACAAGGGGATCGGTGACGGTCACGTTGAACAGGTCGGTGTTCCCGGTGTTCATGACCTCGATCGTGTACGTGACCTCTGACCCTGCCGTCACCACGGCTGCGCTCGCAGACTTCGTGACGTCAATCTGTGGCTGTGCGCACATCGCCTCGGCGATCAGCGACATGACGGCAGGAAGCTCGGCAAAGTTCGGGACGAGCACCACGTCGGTTTCGTCGAGGTCGAGCGGGCCCGATCCATCGAAGTGGCTCGTTCCCGATACCGCCTCCAGGCGCCCGAGGCTCGACCCGCTCGAGAGGGACGCACCCAACCCAACGGCGATGATGTGAGATCCCTGCGCCTTGATCTCGTTGGCTTCCTCGACCGCCCTGTCGAGAGCCGTCGGTGTGACGCCGCCCACGGAAACCCCTCCAGGGTCTCCGGTGTGATCGAGGTTGTACGCGGTCGGGTCACCGTCGGTGAGGAACAGGACGAGCGGGTCCGGATGTGCGCTGGTGTCGAGGAGCGACACATCATCGAGCGAATCGTCCCAGTTCGTATACGACCCGGTCTGGGAGGGTGCGTCGTATACGTCGCCGCCGGACGTCCCGTCGAGGTACGGCAAGAACGTCGCGGCGAGGTTTGCGGCGTCGACTTGTGTGAAGTCGAAGACCGCGTTGGATGCCGTGCCGAACTCGATGATGGCCGCTGATGACCCGGAGTCGCCGATGCCGACGAGGAAGTCTTCGACCGCCGATCGCACGACTGCCTCGTTTGGTGCAATCGAGCCGGATTCGTCGAGGACCAGGACCACGTCGCCGCAGCTTTCAGCAGCCATCGCCGGTGCGCTGGCGGCGAAGACAAGCAGCGCGGACGCCATCGCGAGGGTCAATGCGCTGCTCGTGAACGTCCTGGTCCGGTTCATGACTAGTCCCCTTGATATACAACCGAGTAGTCAACGTACCACAAAGCGCGTCCGGTTGACCACCCTAAGTATTTGACTCTTCGGAGCTCGGGACTCGGTGCTCCGCGCAGCACATTCGCCGAGCGTCCGGCAGTGCACCAAGAACCCGCTGGTACCCTCGCGCCACCTGAGTTGGAGAGTCAGCCATACAGGATCGCCCCATCTACCTGGACGGCTTCACCCATCAGCTGACCGATCTGGACCCGACAGAGACGCGAGAGTGGCTCGACGCGTTCGACCAGATCGTGGAGGTCGATGGGGGGAACCGCGCGCGCTATTTGATGGCTCGCCTCATGGAGCGGGCACGACAGCACAGCATCGGTGTCCCTGGTTCGGTATCCACCCCGTACATCAACACGATACCTCCAGAGGCCGAGGTGCCGTTTCCCGGAGACGAGTATCTCGAGCGGCGGATCCGTCGGTTCGTCCGGTGGAATGCCGCGGCCATGGTGATTCGGGCGAACCAGCACGCGGACGGCATTGGCGGGCACCTCTCGACCTTCGCATCGTCGGCGCTGCTCTACGAGATCGGTTTCAACCACTTCTTCCGCGGCAAGGCCGATGGAACCCCGGGGGACCACGTGTATTTCCAGGGCCACGCCGCACCAGGCATCTACGCGCGCGCTTTCCTCGAGGGGCGACTTTCGGAGGCCGACCTCGATCGGTTCCGGAGGGAGATCGGCGAGCCCGGATTGTCGAGCTATCCGCACCCCCGGCTCATGCCAGATTTCTGGGAGTACCCGACGGTGTCAATGGGACTCGGGCCCATCAACTCGATCTACCACGCCCAGTTCCTGCGCTACCTCGAGAATCGGGGGATAGACGACACGAGCGGTTCACGCGTGTGGTGCTTTCTCGGCGACGGGGAGACCGACGAGCCGGAGACGCTCGGATCCATCTCCCTTGCAGGTCGCGAGAAGCTCGACAACCTCGTGTGGGTGGTGAACGCGAACCTTCAGCGGCTCGATGGGCCCGTCCGCGGCAACGGGAAGATCATCCAGGAGCTCGAAGCGATGTTCCGCGGCGCGGGATGGAACGTCATCAAGGTGATCTGGGGCTCTGACTGGGATGCGCTCCTCGAGCGCGACCGGGACGGGTCCCTCGTCAACAAGATGAACGCAACGGTCGACGGCGAGTACCAGCGGTTCAAGGCCGAGTCTGGTGCATACGTCAGGGAGCACTTCTTCGGACCCGAGCCGGCTCTTCAAGCCCTGGTTGCCGACATGTCGGATGACGAGATCTGGGATCTGCGACGTGGGGGGCTCGACTATCGCAAGGTCTACGCCGCATACGCCTCTGCCGTGCAATTGCGCGGCGCTCCCACCGTGGTGCTGGCCAAGACGATCAAGGGCTGGACACTCGGCCCGGACATCGCGGGCAAGAACGCGACGCACTCCATCAAGAAGCTCACCGGCGCGCAGCTCAACGACCTTCGAGACCGGCTCCACCTCCACGACGACATCTCGGACGAGTCCCTCGCGTCGGGCGAACCACCGTACCTGCGCTTCGAGGAGGGCTCCCCCGAGCACAACTACATCGTCGAACGGGCCCGAGCGATGGGTGGGCCCCTCCCGAGCCGCGGCCTTCCAACGAGGCTCCCCATCGAACTCCCGGACGGCGCGGTGTTCTCTGAGTTCAACGCAGGGTCGGGAACAGTCGAGGTGTCCACGACAGGAGCCTTCACCCGGTTGCTCCGCGGCCTGACCCGCGACCCGAACGTCGGCGAAAGGATCGTCCCGATCATCCCCGACGAGGGGCGGACGTTCGGTATGGATGCGCTCTTCAAGGAGATCGGCATCTACGCACCCGAAGGGCAGCTCTACGAGCCGGTCGATCACCACCTGATCCTCTCGTACAAGGAGTCGATCGATGGGCAGATCCTCGAGCAGGGCATTACCGAGGCGGGAGCGACGGCGAGCTGGATAGCCGCAGCGACCTCGTACGCGACGCTCGGCGTCCCGATGATCCCCTTCTACGCCTTCTATTCGATGTTCGGCTTCCAGCGAGTCGGAGACGCGCTTTGGGGTGCATCGGATGCCGGTGCCCGAGGTTTCCTGCTCGGGGCGACGGCAGGTCGCACCACGCTCGCGGGCGAGGGATTGCAGCATCAGGACGGGCACAGCCATGTGCTGGCTTCGACGATTCCAGCGTGTGAGGCGTATGACCCCGCTTTCGCGTACGAGATGGCAACGATCATCAAGCGCGGGATCGAGCGCATGTACGGCGACATGGACGACGTCTTCTACTACCTGACGCTGTACAACGAGCCGTACGTGCAACCACCGATGCGCGACGGTGCCGAGGACGGCATCATCGACGGCCTCTACAAGTTCGCGGAGGCTCCTGAGGGTCTGGAGCACAGTGCCACGATCCTGTTCTCGGGGCCCTCACACGCCGCGGCCCGAACCGCGCAGGCCGAACTTGCCGAGCACTTTGGCGTCGGAGCTGAACTGTGGAGCGCAACGTCCTACAAGAAGCTGCGCGAGGAAGCGATGGCGGTGGAACGCTGGAATCGGCTCCACCCCGGAAGCGACAGGCGGATTCCCCTGGTGGAGCGGCTCCTGGAGTCGTCACCCGGGCCGATCGTTGCCGTGACCGACTACATGAAGGCGGTCCCAGACCAGGTCGCCCCGTATCTGCGGCGGCCTTTCACCACACTCGGAACAGACGGATACGGGAGAAGCGACACGAGGGACTCGCTCCGGTCGTTCTTCGAGGTGGACGCCCGCCACGTCGTTGTCGCGATGCTTGCGTCGCTCGCTGCGACTGGCGACATCGGTCCTGATGTCGTCGCGTCTGCGATTGCGCGTTACGAAATAGATCCCGATGCGTCTCCGCCGTGGAGTATGTAGGCGCGCTCTCCGACGCCACATACAAGAGGATCTTCACTTCTTCTCATTCGCAGCCACACCCGACGTGGCTCTGCGAGGATCTACGGATGCGCGGGGATCTCGTTGTCTTCGACTGCGGCCGTGAACTCGCGGTAGTCGAGCTCGTTCTGCGCCGCGTATCGGACAGCAAAGTCCCCGATCGCTCGATCGAATGTGTCGCCCTTCCCCAAGTACTCGGCGACTTGCTGCACGTCGGTCGAGCGGGCGTGTGACCTTGCGAGGGTCCGCCCACAAAGCTCGGCGTACAGACGGAGTTGATGTCGATTCATGTCCTCGACTTCAGGAGATCCCTTCATGTCCCTGAGCTGACGCCAGTAGTAGTCGTGTCCTGACGATTCAGCCGAGGTCCACCCGAGGAAGCTGTCCGAGGCGGCCTGCATCAGACGCTGGCCCTCGACGACCCGTTGCCCCGAGCTTGCGTACTGACTTGGCGCGAGATGATCCTCGAGAACTGATCGAGTGGCCTCCTTGATCTGGAGAAAGAGGGGGTCTTCGAAGGTTCGACCCCTGAACAGCACGATGAAGCAGCGGGTTCCGACGCTGCCGACACCGACGACCTTCACGGCGAAGTCGACGAACTGGAATCTCTGAAGCAACACGCGCATGTGATCGGGCATGGATGCGAGATAGCCCTCAAAGGCTCGATGCAAGTCTGCTTCGAGGGTTTCGGGGTCGGCAGACTGTGCGATCTCCCGTAGCGGCACGATCAGCGGAGGCTTGGACGCGATCCGGTAGCCGTCGGGTGTGCGCTCAGCCAGCTTGCCGAGGGCATGACGACTGTCTCGCCTGCGCGCCTTGACCAGCAAGCCCTTTGTTGCCTTCCGTTCCTTCTTGGTCAGGTCGTCCTTGAAGACCCGCCAGAGGTTCGAGTCGTCAACGCGTCGGTACCAGACATCCAGATAGCCCAAGCCCGACATCTCCCGCATTCCCCTCCGGTAGGCGGCGCTGGCTTCGGTTGCGAGCTCGCGACCATCGACCTCCACGAGCCCGTTGTTTGCAGCGGCGATCGCGAAACTGGTCGCGAGGCGCTTCACATCCCACTCCCATGGACCTCGGAGCGTCTCATCGAAGTCGTTCAGGTCGAAGACCAACGCACGATCGGGTGCCCCGTAGAAGCCGAAGTTCGACAGATGTGCATCGCCACAGATCTGCGCATCGATGCCGGTGACCGGGCTGTTCGCGAGATCGAGGGCCATCAACTTCGCTGCACCTCGGAAGAAGGTGAACGGTGACTCGGCCATCCGCCAGTGTCGGATCGGTACGAGCCAGTCCAAGCGGTCGCCGTTCTGGCTCGTAATCACATCAACCGCGGACGGGCGGCCCTCGGCATTTGACCAATCCGCGTGTCTCGTCCGGGGAACGGACTTTCGAAGAGATCTGCCAGACAAACGCACCTCACGTGGCGGGTGTCACCAGTCTCGCCGTCGTGGCCGCGTAGCGTGGCGGTGTGCGTGTCGCACTGCGCGAGCGCCTCCTCGCTCACCGCTGCGTCGCTCATAACCTCGGAGCGATGCTGGCAGTATTCAAGAAGCCATACGCCTACGCAGGAGCTGCTGCCGTGCTGGCAGTCGGGTGGGCCCTCGCGACGGGGGGCGCCGCGATCCTCCATGGGCACGTCACGTATTGGGTCGTCTATGGGCTAGGTCTTGCGGTCGGAATAGCCGCAATCGTGCTCGCTTTCCGGTGGTCTCGACGCCCCCCGCGCGTCGCTTGGTCGATCGCTGGCACGGTATCTCTGCTCCTGGTAGGTGGCATCTTGTGGTGGCTTCGTCCGTACGTCGCCACGAGCGTTGCCCTCGACGCGTTGGAGTCCGACGCCCGCGTCGAAGTCCATTCGACCCATACGGCGATCACGATGATGCCAATCACGAAAGATGGAGTCGGCTTGATCTTCTTGCCGGGCGCGAAGGTCGACGCGCGCGCGTACGGGCGAATCCTCCGCCCGCTTGCCGAAGCGGGGCACATCGTTGTGATCGTGAAAGAGCCGCTCGGTGTCGCGTTCCTCGCGTCGGCTGCAGCGCCGAGATGGGCGGCCGCACATCCCGAGATCGAGACGTGGGTTGTCGCTGGCCACTCCCTTGGCGGCGTGGTTGCCGCCCAGAATGCCGCAGAACCCAACGACATCGACGGTCTCGTCCTGTGGGCATCCTTCCCGGCCAACGACCTCTCGGCACAATCGCTGTCGGCCATCTCGGTGTTCGGCACGAACGACGGGTTGACCACGCCAGATCGGATCGCCACGTCCCGATCAGACCTTCCCCCGGACACGCAGTTTGTTGCGATCGACGGTGCCATCCACGCTTACTTCGGCGACTACGGCGCCCAATCAGGTGATGGCACTCCGTCCACGTCGCGAGAGGAAGCACAGGCAGAGATCATTTCAGTCACGCTGAGCTTCCTCGATCGGTGACCTCCGGGAGCGAAATGTGGCGACTCCGGCACAGTGTGATTCCTTCGGTCTTCCGATCGGTCGGATGGCCACCAAGCCGTGAGAAGCGGAGTTACGGTCGAGCCGACAGCTCAGCGATGAACGAGTGCGTGCGGACATGAATCGTGTCGGATGCTGGTCACTTCTGAAGGCGAATCCTGGTGGCAGAGTCGTCGCTGCCCTCGTAGCGTGAGACCATGGATCCGTGTCCTCGACCATGGTGGGTGTGCAGCCGAACAGCCCCCATCGTGGGTGGACGGGTCCGCCATTCGTCCGGGATCCGACTGACGCCACGCCGCCATGCGAGCGCGTCGGTGACCGCTCTTCGACAGCATCGGCATCGTCGTTCGCCCACGGACGGCGGGATCTGAAGGCGAGGATGACGGTGTGAACGCCATTCGCAGGTGGCTGACGTCGCTGTACGATCGATCCACGGTCCGCCAGGACACGGTTGCCGGTCTGGTTCTCGGAGTCGAGTCGGTTCCTGACGGACTTGCCGGGGGGCTTCTCGCCGGTGTGAACCCGGTCTACGGCCTCTACGCGTACATCGTGGGCACCGCGACCGGCGCATTGTTCACCGGCGCAACCTTCATGGCGGTGCAGGCGACCGGGGCGATGGCAATCGTGGTCGCTGACGTCGGTGCAGTCCAGTTGTCGGACGACCCCAATCGCGCCCTGTTCACGCTCGCGATGCTGACCGGCGTGGTGATGCTTGTTGCTGGGTTCTTCAAGCTCGGCAAACTTCTTCGGTGGGTGTCGCGGTCGGTCATGGTTGGCTTCATCAATGCGGTGGGTGTGAACATCATCCTCGGGCAGCTCGACGCGTTCAGTGGATATGACTCGCTGGGATCGAACCGCATCGCCCGAGCTGTCGACCTGCTCTTCCACCTTGGTCAATCCCATCTGCCAACACTGGCGATCGGCACGATCACGATTGTCCTCATCGTGGTGCTCGAGCGCACACGACTGAAAGCACTCGGCATGGTGATCGCGATCCTCCTGACGTCGACTGTCGTCACGGTGCTCGATCTCGACGTGGCGCTGCTGCGTGGCATCACGGAGGTACCCGGATCGCTTCCACTCCCGACCCTTCCGGATCTCAGCCTCTCTTTCCCACTTCTTCTCCCGGCAATCGCCTTGGCCTTCGTCGGGCTCGTGCAGGGGGCCGGGATTTCTTCCGCACTGCCGAATCCCGATGGCACATACGCCGACCCTTCACAGGATTTCGTTGGTCAGGGCGCGGCCAACATTGCTTCAGGGCTCTTTTCGGGTATGCCCGTTGGGGGTTCGATGTCCGCGAGCTCCCTCGTGAAGACAGCCGGTGCAGGCTCCAAACTGGCTCTCGTCATTGCGAGCAGTGTGATGGTCGTGGCGGTGTTGGCGTTCAACGAGGCGATCGGGTACCTCGCGATGCCAGCACTTGCTGGATTGCTCATGCTGGTGGGCTATCGAACCGTCAAACCTCGCGAACTTCGAGCTGTTGCGAAGACCGGCACCACACAGGCGACGGCGATGGCGGTGACCTTCGTGCTGACGATGATCATCCCCCTGCAGAATGCCGTGCTCGTCGGAATAGGCATCTCGCTGATCCTCTATGTGATCAAGCAGTCCAACCGGATGGTTCTGCGACGATGGGAGTTCGACGAACACACTGGCGCGACTCGTGAGACCGACCCGCCTGCCTATGTAGGCGACTCTGAGGTCATCGTGCTCCAGCCGTATGGCAGCGTCTTCTTTGCGACCGTGCCTGCTTTCGAGGAGTTGCTTCCGGGCGTCGGCGCGCGGTCGCGGAACTCTGTCGTCATCATCCGCTTGCGTGGCCTGAGCGATCCGGGTGCGACTTTCATGCAGGTGATGGAGCGCTATGCCCAAAGGCTCCGCGATGCGTCGTGTCGATTGGTCATCACGTATGCGGATCAGAACGTTCGCAGCCAACTGGAGGCGTCGGGAGCACTTCGCGTGATGGGGGACGACGCGCTCTATCGATCTGACGAGTGGTTGGGTTCGACTATCCGGAAGGCCGTGTCAGATGCCGAACGATGGGTTGCACGATCGGGAGCGGATGAGACGTGACCCCAATCTGTCTGCGTCACGACCTTCCTGAGCGTTTCGATGATGCCGTGAGCGAGCCTGGCTACGACTTCAGCAGTGTCGCCCATGTGTTCGTGACGAACTCGAATCGTTGGTGCTGATCCGCTGAGCCTTCTGTGACATGATGGACGTAGGGATACGACGTACCGATGACGGTAGGAGGTCGACGATGTCGAGGAGCGAGGAAAGCGGGCTGGTACTGGAGAGGATCGCGGAGGAGGCATACCTCTATCTGTTTCCCCTCGTCTTGATGGACGTGACACGTCGGGTCACGACCAGCCTTCCCGAAGGGGTGAAGCCGGGCTTCGGTCCAATGAACCTCTTCACGCACATGAGGGCCTTTCCCCCCGGCGACTTCAGGGAGGTCGTGCGTCCGAACTTCGACACCCTCTATTCCATCCTGTGGTTCGACCTCCGGTCCGAGCCCGTGGTGGTGTCGGTCCCGGACACGAACGGTCGGTACTACATGCTGCCGATGCTGGATATGTGGACCGATGTGTTCGCGGTGGTGGGGTCGAGAACGACCGGGACCGGCGAAGGGGCGTACGCGCTCGTCGGGCCGGGCTGGGAAGGCGATTTGCCTCTGGGTCTGAGCCGGATCGATTCCCCTACGCCGTTCGGATGGATCATTGGGAGAACACGAACCGATGGCGCCGCAGACTACCCCAACGTGCATCGAGTTCAAGATGGGTTCCGTGCGACGACGCTGTCTCACTTCCCTGCGATTGTGGCGCCGGATGACCCTATTGATCCGGATGTGGACATGGGAAGGTCGCCGCTCGACCAGGTACTGTCGATGGACGCGGTCGAGTTCTTAGGCTACGCGGCCGAATTGATGAGACTGCATCCACCGCATGTCACCGACCAGCCGATCGTCGCCAGGATGAGGCGCCTCGGGGTGGAGACGGGGGAGCCCTTCTCGCCACACGCGGGTCTCATAGATGTGATTCAGAGTGCTGCCAAGGCGGCGCAACAGCGGATGGTGGATGTCCAAGGGATGCTCTCACCGGTCGTGAACGGATGGGCGATGCCGACCTTTGGAATGGGTGTCTATGGCACCGATTATCTCCGCCGTGCCACGGTCGCACGGATCGGCTTGGGAGCCAATCTTCCCGAGGACGCCATTTACCCGGTGCTGTACCACGACGAGACCGGTGCGGTCCCCGATGGAGCGAATCGATATGTGCTGCATTTCGATGCCGACGCCCTTCCGCCTGCAGATGCCTTCTGGTCGTTGACTATGTACGACGGCGATGGTTTCACGGTCCCCAACGGTCTTCACCGGTACGCACTCGGCGATCGCGACCCGCTTGTGTACGGCGTTGACGGTTCACTCGACATCGTGATCCAACACAACGACCCCGGCGGCACCGAGACGCAGAACTGGCTCCCAGCGCCTCTGGGACCGCTCGGTCTCACCTTGCGGCTCTACGGTCCGCGGCCCGAGGTATTGAACCGGGTTTGGGAGCCACCACCGTTGGTAGCGGCCTAGCGAGATCAGCGCTGGTAAAGGGGTGATCGCCGTGCCCTCATGCGACCAGCCGGATGGCCGCGTCCACCGCAAGCCGTTGCGGACCCATTGACGTGACCACCTCTGGACTTGTGACGCTTGCCCTCCTGGTCGTCGTATACGCCCTCCTTGTCAGGAAGATCGCGACCACGGCGCTCACGGGTCCGATTCTGTTCATGATCTTCGGGATCGTTGCGGGGCCACCGGGGCTCGACTGGATCGATGCGCAGTCGGGCGTGCACCTTGTGTCACTCACCTTGGAAGCAACGCTTGTGGTCGTCCTTTTCACCGACGCGTTCAACATCGATCCCGGACGGTTCCGAGACGCTGTTCGACTTCCTGTCCGCCTCCTCGGAATCGGCTTTCCACTCATGGTGGTTCTCGGCTGGGGGTTGTCGTACTGGATGTTTCCTCAGCTGGGGGCGGTGCCCGCGCTGCTTGTCGCAGTGATCCTCGCCCCGACTGATGCCGCCCTAGGGCAGGCTGTCATGACCAATCCGCGGGTACCGACGCGTTTTCGCAACGCGCTCAACGTCGAGTCAGGACTCAACGATGGGCTTGCCCTCCCGATGTTCTTTGTCGTCCTCGCTGCTGCAAGCGACTCGGGCTACGGAGGAGGTGTCGCGCGAACGATCTTTATCCAGATCGGGATTGCAGTGCTGGTCGGAGTCGTGCTCGGAATCGGCGCGGGGCGATTGGGAGTCGTGGCCGTTCGCAGGAACTGGACGAACCGCGTCTGGATGCAGATTGCCATGGTCTTCGTTGCGCTCGCTGCCTGGGGCACCGCGGACGGCCTGGCTGCAAGCGGGTTCATTGCCGCGTGGGTGGCCGGATTGTCGTGCGGGCTGGTGACGAGGAATCGGCTGGATGATCCGGTCGGGTTCGCTGACGATCTGGGGAACACCCTGACGTTGATCAGCTTCGCTCTGTTCGGCGCAGTCGCGGTGGGACCGCGTATGTCGCACCTCGCTGTTCGGACAATCGGCTATGCCCTGTTGAGCCTCTTCGTCGTTCGGATGGCATCGGTGATGGCGGCAACCGCGAGGGCTCGACTCAGTTGGGTCACCAGAAGCTTTCTCGGATGGTTCGGTCCTCGGGGCCTTGCATCAATCATCTTGGTGTTGGTCGTCGTGATGGAGGATCACATTCCGAGCACCGACCTGATCTCCGATCTCATGATCGCGACCGTCGGATTGAGCGTGGTGCTTCACGGTGCGACCGCTTGGTGGGCTTCGAATCGGTATGGCGATTGGGTCAGCGCACACCCGGATCAATCGGGTGCCGCGGGGTTGCCTCAGCCGGGGAGCTGACCTCGGCCCTGAAGCACCGTCCGGCTCTCGGCCACCGATGAGGCTTCAGCCGTCGAGGTCGACGTTGCGGAGGAGTTGGGCGTTCGCCGCCACCACCACGGTGCTGATGGACATCAGCAGGGCTCCAAGCGCAGGCGGGATGAGGATTCCCCACGGGGCGAGAAGCCCGGCCGCGAGCGGGATCATCACGATGTTGTATCCAGCCGCCCACCAGATGTTCTGAATCTGCTTGCGATACGCGGCGCCGCTGAGGTGCAGGATGCGGACGATGTCGAGTGGGTTGCTCTTCACCAGCACCAGGTCGGCGCTCTCGACGGCGACGTCGGTTCCTGAACCGATGGCGATCCCGATGTCGGCGCGGGCGAGGGCCGGAGCGTCGTTGACCCCGTCACCGACCATCGCCACAAACGCATCCGGACCCTTCAGTTCGTCGATGATGCGGTCCTTGTCCTCCGGGAGCACCTCGGCGCGGTAGTCGTCGATTCCGAGTTCGGCTGCGACGGATGATGCAACCTGCTCCGAGTCTCCGGTGATCATCACCACTTCGACTCCCATGTGGTGAAGAGCCTCTACGGCCTTCGAGCTCTCCTTCCGGATGACGTCGGCGAACGAGAATGCCGCCTCGGCTTCTCCGTCACGCACGAGGTACACGACGGTGTGTCCCTCGTCGCCCTCCCGCGTGGCGAATTGAAGGAGGTCATCGCCCGGATCGATGTCGAGTTGTTCGATGAGGCGCGGGCCGCCGATCTCGATCCGGGTGCCGCCGAGGGTGGCTGCGACGCCGCGGCCCTTCATGACCTCGAAGTCGGAGACAGAGGAGGTACTGAGGTCACGTTCGGACGCAGCGTCTCGCAGGGCCTTGGCGATCAGGTGCTCGGAGTCTCCCTCGACGGCCGCAGCCGACGCGAGTGCTGTGTCCTCGTCCATGCCCGAACCGGCTGCGACTCCGACGAGCCCGATACGGCCCTCGGTGAGCGTGCCGGTCTTGTCCGTGGCGACCACGGTGATCCGGCGGGCAGTGTCGATCGCCTCCCGATTGCGGATCAGAGTCCCATTGTCGGCCGCGATCTTCGTCGTGATCGCCACCACAAGCGGTATTGCCAGGCCGAGGGCGTGGGGGCATGCGATCACGAGCACCGTCACGACGCGTGCCACCGTGTCCTGGGTGAGGCTGCGGTCCACGATGATCCACACGATCGCGGTGGCGACGGCCGCGGCGAGTGCCGCATAGAACAGGATCGATGCAGCCCGGTCGGCGAGGAGCTGCGTCGGCGACTTGCTGGCCTGGGCCTCGGCGACGAGGCGCATGATCCCGGCAAGTGCCGTGTCGTCGCCCGTCGCTGACACCCGCGCACGGAGGCTCGAGTCACCGACATTGACCGTTCCTGCAATGAGGGGATCGCCCTGTTCCTTGTCGACGGGTCGCGACTCCCCGGTGACCATCGCCTCGTTCACCTTCGAGGAGCCGTCCACAACCGTTGCGTCGGCTGGTGCGCTCGCGCCAGGCCGAATGAGTACGACATCACCGACCGACAGTTCTCCCACAGGACGCTCCGTGACGTCCCCCTCTTCGTCGACCACCTCCGCGGTATCGGGAAGCAGCTCGGCAAGTGCATCGAGCGCCCCCGATGCCTGCCTGACGCTGCGCATCTCCAGCCAGTGGCCGAGCAGCATCACGTCGATGAGCGTTGCGAGTTCCCAGAAGAAGTCTGCTCCGAGATCCCACACCAGTGACGCCATCGAGAACCCATACGCCACGAAGATCGCTAGCGATATCAAGGTCATCATGCCCGGAGCCCGGTCGCGCAGCTCGGGGATCGCCATCCTGATGAACGGGATGCCGCCATAGACGAAGACGGCTGTGGCGAGCAGAGGAACGATCAGATCGGACCCAGCGAACCTTGGAGCCGTGTAGCCGAACCAATCCTGAATCGTGTCGCTCCACAACAACACGGGGACGGAGAGCACGAGACACGCCCAAAAACGCCTGCGGAACATCTCCTCATGACCTCGATGGTCGGTGCCATGACCCTGGTGACCAGCATCGTGGTCGCCGTGGTGGCTCTCGGGCGCACCGTGGTGCTGCGGCACCTCGGCGTGGCTGTGCGCCATGGGTCCGTTCATGATGATCTACGTCCCATTCGTGAGGAGGTCGACGCGACGCTGGTACTCGTCATCGTCGATTCTCCCGCGCTCGTATGACTCGGCGAGGATGACCAACGCTGTTCTGGTCGCATCTGTCCTTCCCAGCCGGGTGGTGCCTCGTGATGCGAACCAAACGAACGCTCCGATAGCGACGATGACGGTGACCCACCTGGAGGACCATCATCGCCCACCCGGCGCCAGCGATGTGGTCGATGTGGGCAATCAGCGTTGCTTGATCGGCCATCACACTCATGGGGTTCCTCCCTTTCTGCGGTTCGGTCCAGCCGACCTACGGCGGGTATGCCTCGAAGCCCTGTATGCGTTGGTGTTCCCGGATGAAGGCAATGATCCGAGTCATGTCAGCCTGCGCGAGATTGGGGATCGGAGGCATGTCACCGAAGTTCCAGTGATGAGCTGGCACACCTCTCGCAGCAGCCAGAACATAGGCATCGTCAGGGTGGTGACCGGGCTGGTAGATCACCGACAGCAGCGACGGCCCCACGGCAGTGCCGCGGAGGTCGGTTCCGTGGCACGAAGCGCAGTACGCCTGATACCGGGGTTCGCCCTCGACAACCAGCATCGGATCCTGGGTCGGGATGTCGAACCTCGTGGTGCCGTTCATTGGATCCCGTGGCATCGACGATCCGCCGAAGACGATGGCGACAACCGCGATGACTACCCCGGCCAGCACGATTGCGATGACTGTCGTTCTCTTCATCGTCAACGTTCAGCCACACTCGTCCGTTGTGAGTGGCCACCAATCCCCGCCCCGAACCACTGAGTAGCACCCCTCGGAGACCTCGACGTCCACGACGACGATGGCTTCCCCGGTTGGTGTGGTGCCGGTACCGGAGACCGTCCCCTCGATGCCAACGTCGGTGACGCAGGCTGAAGAGCCTGTGGGCCACGTCGAACCGGAGGCAATCGTGCCGGCACATGAAGGCGGCGCATAGAACTGGACCGCAACGAAGTAATGGGAATCCCCGCGGATGAAGCCGAAGAAGGAGGTCTCCTGGCTGCGGTGCGTTGAAATGACCATTGCGACAGGCTCGCCGTCCGGACCCACGGTGCCGGGTGGGGGGACCTCAACGGTCGGCTGCATGACGACTTCCGTGGTACCCGGGCGGAGCGCGAGAACGACGAGCACCAGCGCCGCCGCGGCGGCGAGGGTCGCAAGGATTGGGCGAAGCTCACGTTTCACATGGGCTCCTACTGACGCGAATCAAGAAAGGCCGTCGGGATCCGACTGAACCGCGCTGCGGTCTCACCGGCGCGACGCTGTCACGCTCGGCTGTGAGTCGAGGACCGTCTACCAACCCCTGCTCGACGCACCGGCGAGCAAGACGGAGACGAGGATTCCCAGCGGGAGGGTTGCCACGTATGACAGTCCCATCCCCATGTTGCCGAAGAACAGCATCAACAACCAGGTTGACGGAAACGTGAAGGTCGCGAACGCGACCGCGAACACGAGAACCGACTTGATGAAGTCACCCACCGATCTCCTCCTCGTCGCTCGGTTATCACGATATTACTAGGTCGGAAGCCGCTCGAAGCATCCGCATGCCCCCTGAAATCACAGTCCGAGCGCCCACCGCAAGGCCGCAGACGCTCAGTCGGGTCGCGACGCGATCTTGTGCCTGATCCCGGAGACGCGACGAGGCGTCACGTGTGAACTGGTTCGAGGTCCGGGACCTCCGCTTCGAGGTTGCGGATCCGTGGGTGTTTCCACGCGGCCATGACGACGACCATGACGAAGAGGCCGAT
>QJWC01000008.1 GCA_003235475.1 Acidimicrobiia bacterium
CATATTCGACAGCCCACACACTGCAGGGACTCACGGTCTACGGCGGTGCAATCGCGTGCTTGATCGTCGTCGACCGAATGCTCGGACGTCTGCTGCCGTCCCGGAAGCGATCCGAGTCGGCGGTCGGGCCGGACCCCGAGGCGAGACCCGAGTCGGCACGCCGATCGGATGCGTCACCACGAGCCGCAGTCGACCCCGAGAGCGCCTCTCGAACCGGTGGAATCGTCGGCGCCGCAGCCATCGCGGCACTCGCAGTGACGTTGCTCGGTGTTTCGATCTGGATGCCTCGCTGGAGCGATCCAGACGCGCAGCGCTTGGATCCGATCGACCTCCCCGCGGAGCTCGATGGCTGGACGCGGGTTTCGCAGGTGCCGCTCGACGAGGGGTATCTCTGGACCGTGCGGTACGAGCGGTGGGCTTACTGGAAATACGAGCGCGATGGCGAGGAGATCTCGGTCTTCGTCGGCGAAGACGATCGTGCAGTCGAATCGATCGAGGTGCCGGTCGAGCGCGTGGTTGCGCGATCTCGGCTGGGCCATGTCGTCACCTATCACTGGTACGAAGAAACCGACTCGCTGATGATCGAGGTCGTTCGGGCACTCCTCGCGCTGGACCAGTCGCCGTTGCGCCGATCGCAGCCCGCATGGGCGATCCGGATCGCAACCGGTGTCGATGCAACGCCGGACGGTCGGGCCGACGGCGATGCGCGATTGCGCTCGTTCGTGCCTTCTCTCGAAGCCGCACTGGACGCCGCGCGTGGCCGGGCAGCCATCCAGGGAGGCTCTGAACGGACGGGAAAAGATTTTCCGCTCTGGCGGAACACCCTTTCCGTCCCGCTCGTGGAAGCGCCCACGCACGCGTAGACTCGCCGATAACTCATTGAAATAAAACGATTTTTTCGTTCGCGTGCAGCTCGGCTGGTGGCATGAAGATTGCTTCTAGAGAAGCGAAGCTTGGAAGGGACAGTCCCTCGAATCGCACTGGTTCGCAGATCGTGCGCCACGCCCGACTGCGGAAGACTCAGTCGATCGTACCCATGCACTGCATAGCGACGGGAGAAATCACCGTGATGAATCGGTTCTCGAAGTTCTTCTTGCATTTGATGGTTCTGGGAGCGGCAATCGGGCTGGCGGTACCGGCGCTGGCGGGTGTGACGCCCACACCGACTGTAACGGCGACGCCGACGTTCACGCCGACTGCAACGCCGACGTTCACGCCGACTGCAACACCGACGTTCACGCCGACCGCAACGCCGACGTTCACGCCGACTGTAACACCGACGTTCACGCCGACCGCAACGCCGACGTTCACGCCGACCGCAACGCCGACGTTCACGCCGACCGCAACGCCGACGCCGACGCCAACGTTCACGCCGACCGCAACCCCGACCACGCCGCCGACTCCTCCGCCCACGTGCAGCGAGATGTGGGGCGTGGCGACGATCAACACGATCGGCAAGGGTCAGAGCCCGACGAACAACCCGAAGCTGTCCCACCGCATCACGGGCAACATCGTGGACCCGGGCTCGCTCGGTGAGACGGCCCACCGCATCCCGGTATGCGCGGGCACCGAGGTGACGATCGTGGTGACCGACTCGTCGGGCAACAGCCCGGTGATCACCGCGGACGGCAGCCTCTCGTGCGATTCCATGGGCTGCACGGGCGTGGTGAACGTCACCGAGAAGTACAAGGCAGTGTCGACCGACGGCAAGGACACCGATCGGATGACCCTGCTTCCCAACTAGCGGAGCAGGTCTGGGTCGATGAGCGCGGGCGGCGATCAAATGCCGCCCGCGTTCAGTGACCAGCTCCGGGTGGGTCCGCCGCGGACTGCCGCGATCTCTGCGCGGAACCGCGTCGAAAGCGACGGATTCGACGTGCATGCTCCCTAGACCAAGCCACGAAGCCACGATCGAAGGCGAACGCCAAACGGCACGGCCTCTGCGAGCCGCGAAGCGCGGCACGACGCTCCTGTTCGTGTGGCTGCTGATGCTGGCGCTGCCCTCGGCCGCGGCGCCCCCGCCTCCAAAAGCCGTATGCGGCTGTGCGCCGGATCTCGTGCTTCCGGGGGGCAGTCTCGCAACGCTGCAAAATGTCGCGACGAGCGGCAAAGCGTCGACCGTGACGACATCCGTCGCGGTCCGCTTGAAGGCCGTCGACCTCACTCCCGGAAGCTGCACGGCGGGATCGAGCTCGGACCCGGCAACCGTGTCCATCCACCTCGAAGACGATGATGGCGACGTCATCCTCGATCGCTCGAAGACGGGAGCGGTCTGCACGAATGGCAAGAAGACCTACGCGAAGTTCCCCGTCACCTTCGAAGGCCCGAAGAACTGCAAGGATTCGCTGGCCCCTGAGAGCCAGTCGAAGGGCACCATCAGCATCCAGGCAACGACCGGCGACGGTGCCGTCCTGACCACGCGCAAGCTCACCTGCGCGGCGGCGGTGCCCGTCGATTTCAGCTTCTCGCCGCGGCCCAACTATCACGTCACGGCAGGAGCGACGTTGCACTTCTCCGTGACCGCCATGCGGCGCGGCGACCCACTTGCGATCAGCGTCTCGGGCCTCCCACCGTCGGCGAGCTTCGACGGGACCAATTTCTCGTGGATCGGCGCGTTCGTGGACAGCGCGGACGACGGCAACTACGACGTGACGTTCACCGCGGGTGGTGAATCGACAGTCATCAACATCGCGACCACCCAGTACCCGGTCATCGGCGTCGAGCTGGTCGCCTTGAACGGACAGCCGATCTCGAGCTTGCCGATCGCGATCGGGGGCCAGGGATTGATTTCGATCCAGCCCCAGTTCGCCAATCCGTACGGCGTCCCGAGCATCGGGGGCCAGGGCTCGAATGGCTGGAACAAATTCGACTGGTCGATCGATACGACCTATCTCGCCGACTTCTTCAGCGCGACCAACGTGGCTGTGATCGACGGCATGGGGAAGGGAACGACCCCGGTCCGCGCGAGATTCACGGATGCTGCACTCGGAGACGTAGCCACGGCGGCGGAGCTGGATATCCTCGAAGTGACCTCGATCGCGCTGAATCCGGGCAACCTCTTGTTGCCCGAGAGCTCGACGGAGCCGCTCGTCGCGACGGCTACGCTCGAAGGCGGTGCTCAGACGAGCCGCGTGAAGTTTCGCTGGTCGAGCTCCGACGACGCGGTTGCGAGCGTGGCCGCGACTTCGGTCCTGGGTACCTCCAACGTGACCGCCCACACGCTCGGAACGGCATCGATCGCGGCATCGACCGAAACGGGTCCGGTCGTGACGGGCGTGATCGACGCCACCGGGGTTGCGCCGCTGCGCGATCAGGATCTCTTCGGTCTGGATCGAGCGCCCGACGCGAGTCGGATCGTTACCGTCGACACGACGGGAAGCGCGCAGTTTCTTGCCTCGATGCCGCCTCCCTACAACGATCAGTTCAGCCCATCGAGCTCGTACGACACGAACGAGACGATGGTTGGGAGCTTCGACTCGAGTACCGGATTCTCCCAGATCCAGCGCATCAGCTTCGCTGGAAACGTGCTGGCGGTATTTACCAGCACCACGGTCACCCAGCTGGGGGATACGATCGACGTGCAGGCGATTCGCTATCGACCCGACGGCCAGGCCTACTTCTCGATGTCCGAAGGACAAAACGCGTTCACGCGCGTCAGTCAGACGGGAGGGCTGTCCTCGATCGGTGGTCCGAGCGGAAACGACGGCTACGGCCCGCTCGCGATTGCGCCGTATGGAAACAACCTGGTGTACTCGGGTCCCTGGGGCGAGGAGCTGCTCGGGAAGGGCAACAAGCTCGAGGGGTACGCGCAGCTCGTGGCGCGCTACACGACGGGGTCGAATCAATTCTTCGCGCGAACGGGCGTCACGCGACCGCGGCTGGTGGCTCCAGGTGGCAACCTCTGGGTGCTCGATGCGAGCACCGGGGAGCTGTTTCGCTTCGCGGATCTCAACGGCGATGGGAATCACTTCGAGATCCAGACGACCACGGTCGGCGGGGAGACGATTCAGACCGCGGTAGATGATCCGGGCGAGCGAATCCTGGCGGGGCAGCTTCCGATGGGATTCGATCAGCTGCAGCTCGACCTGGTCACGGGCGATGTCATCGCGACGCGCATCGTGGGCAGCGCGCCGCAACGGATCACGGTGATGCGGGTGGCAGACCGCAATGGCGATGGCGACGTGAACGATGCCGGCGAGCAAACGGTCGTCTTCGATGCCGGCGCACCCGCCGGAACCGACACGGTGGGGGCACTCCTGAAGTACTGAGCCCAGGTCCGCCGAACCGCGCGAATCTGGAAAAGTTTTTCCTCCCGAGCGGAATGGCCGTTCCGCGATCGACGCCCGGCCCCGCAGCCTCTCGATACTCGGATTGTAACTATCTGAAATAATTAAGTTATTTTAATCGATGCAGTAGAACGAACCCTGGCATAATGCTTG
>QJWC01000040.1 GCA_003235475.1 Acidimicrobiia bacterium
CTCACCGCGGTGCGAGCCGGTGACGGTGCCCAGAAGGCCGTCAAAGAGCTCGTCGACCGAGCAGTCTCGATGCCATCGGCCATCGAGGCCGAGGTGCGTCCGTGGAGCGAGAGCCCGATGATGACGGTCTGGCACCGGTCAGAGGAGTTCACCGCGCTCCACATCGTGTGGCCGCCTGACGTCGACCTCTACGCCCACGATCACAACATGTGGGCCGTGATCGGCGTGTACGGGGGCCGCGAGGACAACCAGTTCTACAAGCGCCTCCAGGACGGCCGCATCGCGCCTCACCGTGAGAAGACCATGTTCTCGAAGGACGTCATCGCCCTCGGTGACCAGGTCGTCCACTCGGTGCGGAACCCGACAAGACAGTGGACCGCCGCGATCCACGTGTACGGAGGCGAGTTCTTCACAACCCCGAGGACGATGTGGGATCTCGACACGTTCAATCCGAGTCGCCTGGACACCGACCTGGTCAGGGCAAGACTCGAGGCGGCAGCAGAAGCCGCACGCAACGCCACGACTCCGGGCGAACAGCCGTAGGATTGGACAGTTGACCATGGTGAACGCGCTTGGTAGCGTGTCCACCACTCTCAGAAGGGATACTCGATGGCTCGCGCCCGCGTCCGTTTGATCGTCGTCCTCGCATTGCTGATCACGGCATTGCCCTTCATCACCGGTGCCCGAGGCGGCAACGGCGTATCGGCCGAACACCAACGCACGGTCGAGTTCTGGACGAACGAGCGCGTCGCACAGGCAGTCCCCCGCGACTTCACCTTCGATCCCGCGACCAAGGGATTCACACCCGAGAGGGGGAAGCCCGGCGGCGGAGGGGGCGGCCCCAAGGGTGACGGCTCCGGCGCCGTCACCGGATCGTCGTGGAACAAGGGCGGCGAGATCAACGACTCGAGCGGCAAGGTCCTCTTCGCTCTCGGCTCGAGCTACTACGTGTGCTCGGCGACCGTCGTCGACGACGGGTCGAGCTCGGCCAACGACTCCGCCATCATCGTGACCGCTGGCCACTGTGTCTTCGACAACGACACCGGCACATTCGCCACGAAGTGGATGTTCATCCCGAACTACGACGCCGATCCCGCAGGGCTCGACACCCAGGGCCTCTTCTGTGACTCAACCCTGTACGGATGCTGGACGGCCGATACGAAAGCCGTGCACACAGGGTTCACGACCGCAGGCGGCTTCAACGAGCAGGCGACCCTTCATGATTTCGCATTCGTCAAGGTGGGCCTCGGTGGCCACGACGGGCTCGAACTCGACACCGTTGTACCCGAGCAGGGCATCACGTTCAGCTCGATCGCGACCGACGGGTCAGCGAGCGCACACGCGTTCGGGTATCCCGCGCAGCAGAAGTGGAAGGGCAACGACCTCATCTACTGCTTCGGCCCTGTCGACACCGACCCGTACCAGAACGCGGACCACTACCGCATGAACCAGTGCAAGCTCAACGGTGGTTCGTCCGGCGGTCCGTGGCTGGTCCCATTCAGCGAAGGTACGGGCTCTGGCACCGTGATGTCCGTGAACTCATACGGATACACCGGTGTCACCGCGATGCACGGCCCCCTCTTCAACTCGAAGACCCAGGCCGTCTACAACGCAGCCAAATCGGGATCCGGCAACACGACGACGAGCGGCGGGTGACGCTCCCCGGCGTCACCCGAGCGTCTGCAGCTGGATCCACCGCATCGCATCGTCGACGCGATCGGCCGTGAGCGCGTGCCCACCCGCATACCGAAGGTGGGTCAGGGCGTCTGACGCGTCCCCCAATCTGGCTCGGGCGTCGTCAACGACCTGATCTGCATCGCCCGAGTAGGGATCGTCCTCTGCGGATACGACGAGCGTCGGCCGTGGAGCGACGAGTTCCAGGGCGTCCGCGATCTCCCACCGCTGGAGGAACCCCGGCATCACGAGCGAGAACTCGAGGCCGGAGTCTTCGTCGAGCCTCGACGCAATGCTCCCAGCGGCGCCTGACGACACGACCCAGTCGATTCGCTCATCGACCGCTGCCGCGAAGAGCGCCGACGTGCCGCCGAAGGAGTGACCTGCCACACCCACCGACAGCCCGGGTGCGTATCCCCCGAGCGCGGTCACGGCTGCCGCCACGTCCGCGATGACGTCGGACATCAGCATCCCTCCGCGGACGAGTCGGCTCGTCATGGCGTGGTAATGCCGGTCGGCATCAGCCATTCGTTCGTCGATTCCCGGGCCGTTACCACGTCGATCCTCGAAGCCGATCATGTCCGGCGCAAGCACGACGAAACCGAGCCGCGCAAGCATCGGGCCCCAGGCGAGGAGCGGATCGCCGACAAGGCCCGCGACCTCGCTCTTGCCGAGGTGACGCTGACCACCGTGCTGATGGATGACCACGGCCGCTCCGACAGCGTCGCCATGCGGCACTAGGAGGTACGCCGGGATTCCCTTGGTGTCGGTGTCGACCGTCGCCCTCGAAACCGAGTAGCCGTCGTCGTCAATGCCGTCGAGCAGGGTGAGGGACGCCGAAGGCGGCCCTTCCCACTCGAAGAAGTCTTCGAACTCCCGTCGATCCGTCATCCCAGCATCCTATTTCCCGTGATGTGTGGAGGGGAGACGAGCCGTCCTTCCGTCCGCTTTCAAGGGGGACGGGCGAGGGGTACGAGCCAGGGGGGTCACACCCGGTCCAGCCCGCGAACCCCCCTGCACCGCACTCCGTGCGCTGCCGTCCCCCCTGAAGGGGGGACGTGTCGGAGTCGCCGACGGAATGCTCGTTTGCCACGGCGGGTTTGGATAGGTATGAACGATGTTCCGAAACTTCCGAGCCTCTTTCTCAGCCATGGTGCACCACCGCTCGCTGACGATCCCGTGTGGACCACACAGCTCCACACGCTGGCCGCCGGACTCGACCGACCCACAGCGATCCTCGTCATCTCCGCCCATTGGGAGAACGCGCCGCTCGCGATCGGTGCGACGCGGACCGTCCCCCTCTACTACGACTTCTACGGCTTCCCGGAGAGGTACTACCAGGTCACCTACCCGGCGCCGGGTGCACCCGAACTCGCCGAGTCCGTGAGGAAGCTCCTCGCCGCCCCAGGACAGCCGATTGTCGACGATCCCGACCGGGGCCTCGACCACGGCGCCTACGTGCCCCTCGTCGAGATGTACCCGGATGCGGACATCCCCGTCCTGCAGATCTCGATGCCGACCCTCGACCCGGCGGCGCTGCTCGACGTGGGCCGCAGGCTCGCGCCACTGCGCGACGAGGGCGTGCTCATCATCGGATCGGGCTTCTCGACGCACAACCTCCGCCGCGCCGACTGGTCGAACAGTTCCGTCCCCACGTGGTCGAGCGAGTTCGATCACTGGCTCCAGGAATCGTTGGCATCGGGGGCGGTCGACGACCTCGTGGCATTCCAGGACAAGGCACCGGCCCCGCACCTCGCCCACCCGACGACCGAGCACTTCGCTCCCATGTTCGTCGCGCTCGGCGCGGCGATGGACAAGGACATCGACAACGACTCTGTCATCGAAGGGTTCTGGCTCGGGCTGTCGAAGCGGTCGGTCGCCTTCGCGTAGCGATCTACGCGTCGTCGGAGGCCAGCAACCGCTTGCGGCCGTAGGTCCACGGCGCACCCGGATGCGTCATCAGCGCCTGGTACACGCCGATGTCGCCGCGTTCGAAGGCGATCGCTGACCCGGCCATGTACGCGCGCCAGATGCGATACACCTCCTGCGAGGTTGCCTTGATCGCCTCGTCGCGGCTCGCCTCGACGTTCTTCACCCACTCGCGGAGTGTGAGCGCGTACGACATCCGCAGCGACTCGACGTCGCGGATCTCGAAGCCTGACTTCTCCGCGGCGGTGAGCCTCACATCGAGCGGCGTCAGCTCGCCGTCGGGGAAGACATACGTGTTGACGAAGGTCGGGTTCCGTCGGTTCGACCTGCTCCTCGTCGTGATGCCGTGGTTGATGAAGAGGCCGTTGGGCTTCAGCACGCTCGCAACGGAATCGAAGTAGGTGCGGAGCTTCTTGCGTCCGACATGCTCCACCATCCCGATCGAGGCGACCGCATCGAACTGCCCACGCACGTCCCGGTAGTCACCGTTGATGATCCTGACGCGATCCCCCACGCCTGCGTTGCTGACAGTCACACCGATGGCCTCCACGCCGTACTTCGATGCCGCGTGGATGACGAGCGACCCCCAGCCGCAACCGACATCGAGGAGCGTTCGACCTTCGGCCAGCCCGAGCTTCCGGCACACGAGGTCGAGCTTGCGCCTTTGCGCTGTGTTGAGGTCCTCGGTCGGGTCGAGGTAGTACGCGCACGAGTACGCCATGGTCTCGCCGAGGAAGAGGGAGTAGAAGTCGTTCCCGGTGTCGTAGTGATACGAAACGGCGTCGCGGTCGCGGCGGCGAGTGTGGAGCCGTCCCCCGAAACGTGGGCGCTGTGCGGTATACCGCCTCGCATCATCAGGCAAGGTGCGAAGATCGCGCATGAGGCGAAGCGCGGCGATCCGCCCCGGAGGGTTCTCCGAGAGGCCAGCCGCCCACCGGAGTGTCTCGTAGATGTCCCCCTCGATGTCGACGTCGTCGAACACGTACGCCTCACCGGCAATGAGGTCCGACGGCGGAAGGAGGAGCGCCCGCAACGCACCCGGATGCTGGAGGACGATCGTCGACTTCGCCGACGCGGACCCCCATTCCGTCCCGTCCCACGCCCGGACGCGGGGCGACGGGAGCGCACTCCGCCTTGCGAGCCGCTCATAGACCGATCGCGACGTCACCAACGCTGAATCGTCCACGTACCAAGGGTATCCGCCGCGCCACAGGGTGCGCACGGAAGACGTCAGGGATGACGATCAGTCGACGAACCGGGCGAACGGATGATCGGTGCTCAGCTGCGATGGGTGCTCGCCCTCCTCGTGGCCGAGCCAGTGGAACCCGTCCAGGTCGGAGAGAAGGATGACGCCGTTGTCGGTCGCGTCCACCCGAATCAGCCCATACATGTCGGAGAGAACGAGCGTGCTGTCTACTCCCTCGGACGGGTCGATGACGACGAGCAGTTCCGGCGTCGGATCAGAGCCATCCTCGGCCCACGGCTGGTGGAGAACCACGACGCCTCCATCCGATCTGGCTGCTACGCAAGAGGACGAGTATGGCCACACGTCCTCTCGGCCCCCAGGAAGGAACCATGTCCGCTCTCCGGACGGCGAGACCTTCACTATCTGGCTGTCGTGTCCGTCCGACGCGAGATACAGATCGACGCCGTCCCACGCAACGCACGGCACCTCCAACCCTCCATCCGCTCCGGAGAGGAATCCGATCTCATGCGGCGGTCC
>QJWC01000088.1 GCA_003235475.1 Acidimicrobiia bacterium
TGGAGGACATCGAAGGAACGAAGGATGTGGCGCTCGTTCTCACGATTCCGCTCACCGACAAGGAACACATCGAGGTGATGCGCAAGGAAGACGAGCTGTATGTCACCGTCGACAACTACCGGAGGAGCCTCGCGCTCCCTGACTCGCTGAAGCGCAGGACGATTCGGCGAGCCAGGCTCGCGGAGGGCGAACTCCGTGTCGAATTCACACTGGAGAAATGACATGGACGGGAACCAGATCGAATCCCTCACTGAGGCGACGAAGGATGCCGGGCGGCACTTCGCGAAGGCCGCCTTCGAGGTCGCAGCCGGGGTGAGTGCCCTGGTCGTCGGGATCGTCAAGACGGTCAAGAACGACGATGACACCTCTGGGCCGGAGACCGTCGAGCGCATCGTCGTCGAATAGCGGCCCCGTTCGACGAGTACGCTCCTTCGCGGCATGGCAGTGATCGGCGTCGACATCGGTGGCACGAAGGCCCTTGCCGTCCGGATCGAGGACGGCAAGGTCGCCGCGACCGAACGACACACGCTCAACGGGTCCGAGGACCTGCTCGAAGCTGTGGAGAAGGCGGTCGCGTCGGTCTCCGACGGGGAACCCACGGCCGTCGGGGTCGGCATCGCAGGGCTCGTCGATCAGGCAGACAGGACATTCGTGTGGGGACCGCACGTGGCCGGCGACCGTGTGGCCGTCGGCGCTGAACTCGAGACGCGATTCGGTGTCCCCGTCGCGGTCGACAACGACGCGAACACCGCGCTCATTGCTGAACTCGAACTCGGTGTTGCGAGCGGGTACCGCGATGTCCTACTCGTCACGCTCGGGACAGGCATCGGCGGCGCGATCGCTGTCGACGGGGAGATCTACCGGGGCGGCGGGTACGCAGGGGAATGGGGCCACATGCGCGTCGTGGCAGATGGGTTGCTGTGTGACTGCGGAAAGCGCGGGTGCTGGGAGACGCTTGCATCGGGGCCTGCGCTCGAACGGCTCGCGCGTGAGGTGCTGCACGCAAATCCATCGTCCTCGCTGGCTCGTTCGCTCGGTGACCAGGAGGTGACCGGATACGCCGTCGTCGCATCCGCAGATCATGGTGACGAGACCGCACGGGCGCTTGTCGCCGAAGTGGGACGCGCTTTCGGCCAGGGTCTCGCCGACCTCGCTGCCATCTTCGATCCCGAGCTGATCGTCGTTGGAGGGGGCCTCGGATCGGTCGGGGAGGGAATCGTCGGCCCCGCCCGACGGGTACTCGCAGACGCGATACATGGTGCGGCACACAGGATCGCACCGACGGTGCAGGTCGCTCGACTGGGACCGACGGCCGGAGCGGTCGGCGCCGCCCTGTTGGCAGCTGAGGCCACCAATGGATCGTGAGTATCCGCACCTCGAGGCGTCAGCCATCGACGATGCGCCCCCGCCGCCGAGGCGCACGTACGGCGACCTCTTGCGCGAGGTCGCACTTCTCCTGCCGAACATCGCCAGGCTGTTCGGTGGTCTCCTACGTGATCCCCGCGTCCCGCGACGACAGAAGGTGATGCTGGCGATGGCTGCGGCGTACATCGCCTCGCCGATCGATGTGATTCCCGACTTCGTGCCGGCGGTGGGACACCTCGATGATGTCGTCGTCGCCGCGATCGCGGTCGACCAGCTGATGCGGAGCGTGCCGAGCGACGTGCTTTTCGAGCACTGGCGCGGCTCCGTCGACTCCCTCGACCTTGTTCGGTCGATCGTGGAGTGGGGCGTCGAGATCATTCCCGGCGTCTTCTCCGGCCGAGCTCGCTGACGCACCAGGCGCCCGTCGCGCAGCGCCTATCGTTGCGGCATGCAATTCCGCCGCATCAACAACCTGCCGCCGTACGTGTTCGCGGAGGTGAACGAACGGAAGCTCCAGGCGCGGCGGGCGGGCGTCGACGTGATCGACCTCGGATTCGGGAATCCCGACATCCCTTCTCCCGAAGGGGTTGTCGACAAGCTCGTCGAGGCGGCTCGCCAGCCGAAGAACCATAGGTACTCGGCGTCGCGGGGCATCCCGAACCTCCGCAAGGCGGTCGCCGATCGATACGAGCGCGCCTACGGCGTCACCCTCGATCCCGACAAGGAAGTCATCAACACGATCGGCGCGAAGGAAGGCCTCGCGCACCTCATGTGGGTGCTCGTCCAGCCGGGCGATGTGGCGCTCGTCCCCGAGCCGTCGTATCCGATCCACATCTATGCCCCCGTGCTCGCCGGGGCAGAGGTTCGGCGGGTCCAGCTCTCAACAGACGCGGACTTCTTCGATCGCCTGACGGCTGCCTTCAGGACCTCCTGGCCGAAGCCACGGGTCATCGTCACGTCGTTCCCGCACAACCCGACCACCTTGACCGTTGATCGGGACTTCTTCGCGAAGCTGGTGGACCTTGCCCACCGCAACGACGTGATGCTGGTCAACGACTTTGCGTATGCGGACGTCGCATTCGACGGCTACCGGCCGACATCGCTCCTCGAGATAGACGGCGCGAAGGACGTCTCGGTCGAGCTGTTCACGCTTTCGAAGTCGCACTCGATGGCTGGCTGGCGCGTCGGCTTCGTGGTCGGCAACCCCGAGATCGTGGAGGCGCTGCGGCAGTTGAAGTCCTACCTCGACTACGGCACGTTCCAGCCGATCCAGATCGCTTCGATCATCGCGCTGAACGAGCACGATGCGTACATCGACGTCGTGACAGACGAGTATCGGGTGCGCCGCGACACATTGATCGAAGGACTCAACAGGGCGGGGTGGGCAGTAGAGGCCCCGAAAGCGACGATGTTCGTGTGGGCGGCGATCCCCGAGCGATTCCGGTCGATGGGCAGCCTCAAGTTCGCGCTCGATCTCCTCGACAACGCCAACGTCGCTGTGAGCCCTGGTATCGGGTTCGGCCCGTCGGGGGATGGCCACGTGAGGTTTGCCCTCGTGGAGAACGAGCACAGAATCACACAGGCGACGCGCAACATCCGCAAGTACCTGGTCGACCGGTCGAACGCGAGCGCGGAATGATGAAACCCGTTCCATCCAGCCTCGGTCGAACGAACGCTGGCTCCCCATGATGTACGCAGTTCTCTTCCCCGGACAAGGCAGTCAATCCGTCGGGATGTGCGCCGATGTGCGCGCCTCCCGCCCGGAGCTGTTCGCTCGCGCCTCGGACATCCTCGGATGGGACCTCGAGGCGGCGATCGCCGATGGCCCAGAGGAAGCGCTCACCGCGACGGAACGTGCCCAGCCAGCGCTGTTCGTGACCTCGTTTGCGATGTGGGAGGCGTTCTCCGCGGCAACCGGCCACCAGCCGTCGGCCGTTGCCGGGCACTCGCTCGGGGAGTACACGGCACTTGCAGCCTCGGGGGCGCTCTCCTTCGAAGATGGTGTGGCGCTTGTCGCAGAGCGTGGCCGTGCGATGGCCGAAGCGGCAGCCTCGCAGTCGTCATCGATGGCGGCGCTCCTCGGCGCCGACGAGGACGCTGCCGAAGCGATCGCGACCCGTCGACGCGACGAAGGCGGCCAGCTGTACGTGGCGAACCTGAATGCTCCGGGTCAGATCGTCGTTGCAGGCGGAACGGATGACATCGCGTGGTTGACGGAGAATGCAAGGGAGCTCGGAGTGCGTCGCGCCATCCCGCTCGCCGTCGCTGGAGCGTTCCACTCCCCGTTCATGGCGAGCGCGAGAGAACGCCTCGACGCGGCCCTGGCGGGCACCGACTTCGGCGAGCCTGCGATGCCCGTGATCGCCAACGCCACGGCGCAGGTCATGGATGATCCCAGGGAGGCCCTTTCCGAGCAGCTCACGTCGCCTGTGCGATTCGCCGCGTCGCTGCTGTTCCTCGCGGAGGCTGGCTGTCGATCCTTCGTACATGTCGGGCCGGGCGACGTCACGGCCGGTCTCGCGAAACGCACGGTCGATGGCGCAGAAGTGCACGTCGCGTCAGACCTCGAACAGGTGCGGAGCGTCGCAGAGGCGGTTTCCGTACAATGACTCACCGATCGGAAGGAGCGGCATGATGAACGCCACCATCACCGGCTGGGGCCGGTACACGCCGCAGGCAGTGCTCACGAACGACGACCTCGCAACGGTGGTCGATACATCCGACGAATGGATCACCTCACGCTCCGGCATCAAGGAGCGCCGAATCTCGCACATCGTCAACTCGGACATGGCCACCGCGGCTGGCAGGCAGGCAATCGCCGCTGCCGGTCTCGAACCCGACGACATCGACTACATCATCGTCGCCACGTGCACGCCAGACCGCCAGATCCCGTCAACCGCTTGCTACGTACAGACGAAGCTCGGAGCGAACAACGCGGCCGCCGCCGACATCAACGCCGGCTGCACAGGGTTCATCTACGCGCTCTCGATGGCGCACGGCCTCATCGCAGCTGGCACGTCGTCGAAGGTGTTGATCATCGGCAGCGAGAGGCTCTCGACATACCTCAACCTCGCCGAGCGATCGACCGCGGTGCTGTTCGGCGATGGCGCGGGCGCTGTCGTCGTCGAGGCGACCGATCGGGACGAAGGTATCCGAACGATGAGCCTCGGCTCGGACGGCAGCGGTGCAGAATCACTCACGGCGACCGGCCTCGGAACGAACTTCATAGGCACCGAGGCGCGGCTCGCCATCGTGATGGATGGAGCAGAGGTCTTCAAGAACGCAGTCGTGCGGATGGGTGACGGCGTTGTCAAAGCGGCGGAGGACGCGGGCTGGGACCTCGATGAGATCGACCTCGTGATACCCCACCAGGCGAACATTCGGATCATTGATGCGGTGCGGCGCCGGATCGGTGCCTCGGAGGACAAGATCTTCGCCAACATCCACAAGTACGGGAACACGTCGGCTGCGACGATTCCGATCGGCCTGTCCGAGGCGCTCGAGGAGGGCACCATCAAGCCCGGAGCGAAACTCGTGCTCGTCGCCTTCGGCGCAGGGTTCACGTGGGGAGCGAGTGCCATCGAGTGGGGCGACCGCGTCGATCCCGTCTCGAAGGTGGAGGTCGACTACGGCGAGCCGGACAGGACCGCGCTCGAGATGATGATCGACCGGCAGCGGGCGTTCACCTGATGGAAGAAGTTGCGGTTGTCACCGGGGCTTCCCGGGGAATCGGGCGTGCGATCGCCGTTCATCTCGCTCGCGAGGGCGTGGCCGTTGCGGTCAACTACGCATCGAGTTCGGGGAAGGCCGATGAGGTCGTCGCGGAGATCGAGGGATCGGGAGGCACCGCGATTGCGGTCCAGGCCGATGTGTCAGACGAGGCCGCCGTCGCTGCAATGTTCGACCGGGTGGCCGAGGAGCTAGGGCCAGTCACGATTCTCGTCAACAACGCAGGGATCACCGACGACGGGCTGGTGCTTCGGATGGGCACCGACCAGTGGGATCGCGTCATCTCGACCAATCTCAGGTCCGTCTACCTGTGCACGAAGGCTGCCCTCCGCGGCATGGTCAGGGCGAAGCACGGCCGCATCATCAACATCAGCTCGGTGTCAGGCGTCTCTGGCAACCCCGGCCAGGCGAACTACGCAGCCTCGAAGGCAGGGATCATCGGGTTCACGAAATCGATGGCCAAAGAGGTCGGATCGCGGGGGATCACAGTGAACGCCGTGGCCCCCGGCTTCATCGAGACCGACATGACCGAGGCACTCGGCGAGGACGCGACAGGCCGCGCGGCCGGTCAGATCTCGCTCGGACGGCTTGGAACACCTGAAGAAGTGGCGTCCGTGGTGGGCTATCTTGCCTCGGACGGCGCTTCGTACATCACCGGACAAACGATCGTCGTCGACGGCGGTTTGGCACTCTGAAACAAAGGGGATCACCCACGATGGAACGCTCAGAAATCGAAGCGAAGATGAAGGAACTCCTCGTCGAGGAGCTTGGACTCGATGAAGACAAGATCGCGAACGATTCGCGGTTCGAGGAGGACCTCGAGGTTGACTCCCTCGGCGTGGTCGAGCTCCTGATGGCGCTCGAGGACAACTTCGGTGTGCAGATCCCCGACGAGGAAGCAGAACAGCTGACGACCGTCGGCGAAGCTGTCGACCTGGTCCAGAAGAAGCTCGACGGATAGGAACCCACCATGCATGATCGCCGCGTCGTAGTGACGGGCCTTGGGGCGATCACATCGCTCGGAAACGGCGTCGAACCGTTGTGGGAAAACCTGCTTGCTGGCAAGAGCGGGATCTCCCACATCGAGCGCATCGACGTCTCGGACATCCCTGTGAAGATCGCAGCGGAGATCAAGGACTTCGACATCGAGCAGTACATGTCGCGTCGCGAGGCGCGCCGACTCGACCGAAGCTCGCAGTATTTCTGGGTGGCGACCCAGCAGGCCCTCGCCGACGCAGGCATCCACTACGAGGAGGATGACCCGGCAGCGCTCCGCGCTGGCGTGCTCGCGGGCACGGGCATCGGCGGCGTCGAGACGTTCGAGGAACAGCTGAACGTTCTCGTCGAGCGGGGCCCACGAAGGATGTCACCGACCGGCATCGCCATGATCATCTCGAACATGGCAGGTGGTGTTGCGTCGATCGACTTCCACCTGTACGGGCCGAACTCGACCGTCGTCACCGCGTGCGCTGCGTCGGCGAACGCGATCGGCGACGCTGCGGAGGTCATCCGCCGAGGTGCTGCGGACGTGATGGTCGCTGGTGGGGGAGAGGCGTCGATCACGAGGTTCGCCGTTGGCGGTTTCAGCCAGGCGAGAGCGCTGAGCACGAACAATGAAGATCCCCAGGGGGCGTCGCGGCCGTTCGACCTCAACCGTGACGGGTTCGTGATGGGTGAGGGCGCAGCGGTGCTGATCCTCGAGGACTACGAGCACGCCGTGAACAGGGGCGCCAGGATCTACGGTGAGGTCATCGGGTACGGGATGTCGGCCGACGGCTATCACATCACGCTGCCGAGGCCGGGCGGCGCCGGCGCCGCGAGGGCCATGAGTGCAGCTCTGGCGGACGCCGGGATGACACCCGGAGACCTCGACTACATCAATGCCCACGGCACCTCGACCCCTGCAAACGACACGACCGAGACCTCGGCGATCAAGATCGCCATGGGCGACGATGCCTACAGGGTTCCGATCTCATCGTCCAAGTCGATGACGGGCCACCTGCTCGGCGCGGCAGGCGCGATCGAATCGCTCGTCTGCCTGCTCGCAATGCGCGACGGGAAGATCCCGCCGACGATCAACTACGAGACGCCCGACCCCGAATGCGACCTCGACTATGTCCCGAACACCGCCCGTGATGTCACGGTTCGGACAGCGATGACGAACAGCTTCGGTTTCGGAGGGCACAACGTGTCGCTCGTCTTCGGAGCCGTCGACTCCTAATCCGCCTCGCCTTCTGGCGGCACCTCGCACCCCGGAGTCGGGGGAGGGGTTCCAGCGACGACGTGCTCGTTGTATTCATCGAACGACCGCATCACGAGGGCAGCGACGATGCCGACACCGACGAAGGCTGCGATGCCGGTGATCGTGCCGCCCGCGACTTCGAGCGCGGCGCACGTGTCCGGGAGGCAGATCGACTCGACGATGCTCGCCCCGACGAGGACGCCAGCCATCGTGCCGACGAATACAGTGCTGGAGATCGCGGGCCGAACGCCGAACCTCGCTGCGACAAGTGCGAATCCGATTCCGGCAAGCGCTCCGACGATGCCGAGGAGCGTCGAGCCCAGAAGGAGGCCGGCGACGAACCCGAAGATCCCGCAGATGCCAGCAACCACGTAGTCCGAGGCGCGCATCGTCATGATCGCCACACCGGTTCGGGGAGAGGCGGTGTGATGACGGTCGTGGTGCGACGTGCTGCGGGGAGCCACGCAGCGATTGCCGTCGTGACGCCCGCAAGGGCGAGCACGACCGCTCCTGGGATCGTTGTGGCGAACGCTGCCCACATCACCAGTGCGGGCACCACGGTGCGGAGGGACCAAAGGCCGATCCGGTTCCCCCGGCCGAACAGGACCGCCGCGAGCGTTGCTGAGGTCGCGGCGATCCAATGGGACAGGCTGGCCCCTTGCCACGCGCACACGCCGACGACGAAGTACGCCACGGCGCCGATCGACGTCAGGGCGATCGGAACGGGACCAGGGGCCTCGACGAGCTTGCCCTTACGGAGCCACAGTGCGAGCCACGGCCCGTGGAGTCCGACGAGGGCGGTCGCGCCAAGCGCGACGGTGGGCCAGATGAGTGCCGATTCGCCGACCGCAGCTGCGGCCATCGCCGCGACGACGACCAGCGTTGCGCTGACGAGGCCCCACGGTGCCCGCGCGAGCACGATGCCAGAGAGTGACACGAGCGCGCCGATGGCGAGGCCGAGGGCGATCATGGCTGCGGCACTGCGAGCGATGGGTCCTGGGTCTGCGATCAGCGAGGCGACTCCGGAAACGGCTGCGAGCAGGCAGACGAGCCCAACGGTGAGATGCGACGTGCGCATCGAACCAGCTACTGCTCGGGTCGTGTATCGACCGAGCCCGGAATGCGCTGGAACCCGATCAAGGCTTCGTAGCGATGGATCCCGGGTTCGAGCGTCGAGAAGTCGAATTCGAAGGTGTCGCCCTGCCCGAGGGGCTCTGACTGGAAGGAGCCGTCGCTTGCAAGGAGAATGTATTCCCGCGGGTCCTCGTTGATCCACTGGACGATCTGGATGACGTTCGTGTCGATTTGGAGGACCGAGGGCCTGAACGATCCGTTGTTCAAGCGGACGATCGTGACGCCCTCCGGCGGCGGCTCGGTGGTCGTCGTTGTGGTCGGCACACGACCGGCGTCGATCGTGGCCTGCGACGGCCCGCTCGTGAGGATGGAACCTACGACGAGGACGAGGGCAAACACCGCGGCGACGAACACGCCAGCCTTCATGAGATTGCGCCTGCCCACCGATGGTCCTTTCAACCGGGTTCGAGAAGTGTAGTCGTGCCCTCGATGTTGGGGCATGGCACCTCGATCACTATTGGGGTGGCGACCAGTACCCATCGAATCGCCACGTCCCTCCGATCGCTCTCGAGAACGTGGTCACGGATGCGTGTTCCGGCGGGTTCACTCGAAGCGCCGAGAGCGCGCCGCCTCTGAGGTGGAGGATGGTCGCGTGGATCGGGTCCTGATGGCCGACCACCACGAGGTCCCCGGTCGTCTCGGCTACAGCCTCGGTGATGGCGCTCATGTATCTACGCACGATCGCGCCCACCGACTCCTCTGCATCGTGGAGCGTCGTCGCGTCTGTGAGGTAGCGGCCGATCTGGTCGGCGAACCGCTCATGCACCTCCTCCCATCGTCCGCCGGTCCACTCGGGGTACTGGCGCGACTCGACCAGTCGGCCGACGCGGATGGGTGACAGTCCGTGCCGGGAGGCGATCGCCGAAGCGGTCTGGAAAGCGCGTGCGAGGGGGGAAGCGACGACCTTCGTGATCGGCGCCCCGGCCAGGTGCTCCGCTGCGGCGTGGGCCTGGGCCACTCCCGTCGCCGAGAGGTTGAATCCCGGCAGATCCCCGTAGACGACATGGTTCGGGTTGTGGACTTCGCCGTGGCGTACGAGATGGAGGGAGGGCACCGCGAAAGCCTATTCGGGCCCCATCGGCAGCGCCACGGGCGGAACCTTTCGAGGTGTTGGAACGTTCGAGAAATAGGGCTACAGCCCGCAAGGCCGTCGCAGGTATACTGGCGCCAAGTTCCTGGCAGGGTGGACCACATGCCTCTCAACGAGCACGAGCAGAAAATCCTCGACGAGATCGAGCGGAAGCTCATCGAAGAGGACCCGAAGCTCGCGCAACTCGTCGCAAAGGCCGTGAGGAGCGGTGCGAATCGATGGAAGATGCGGTTCGCCGTGGTGCTCTTCATCGTCGGCGCCGTCGTCATGTTTGCATCGTTCACCCAGTCATGGATCATCGCCGGAGCAGGGTTCCTGGTCATGGTCGGGTCAGCTGGATGGCTCGCATACACCGCTCGCGCGGCGAAGATCGCCGCGGGCGGCGGTGCCGGGGAAATGCTCGATCGCCTTCAGCGAAGGTGGCGCAGAGAGGGTTAGTATGTCGCCCTCTCGCCCCTCGGAGCGGTAGGTCTGGGCGACGAGAACCGACAGGATGTGGACATGTCGTACCTCGTCCACGTGGAGTAGAAAAGGGAGACGGTCTTGGAAGGTTTCACCGCCGCACAGGCGTGCCAGTTGACATCGTGCACGCCGCACCAGCTTCGATACTGGGACAAGGTCGGTCTCGTGAAGCCGAGCATCCAAACCACAGACGGTCGCCCGGGGCGACGCCGCATCTACAACTTCCGCGACCTCGTCGGTCTCCGCGTCGTCAAGAGCCTTCTCGACAACGGCCTCTCCATCCAGCGCGTCCGACGGGCGTGGGACTACCTCAGGCGCTCCGGGGACATGGATGACCATCTCGCAAACGTCAGGCTCGTCACTGACGGCCAGACCATCTTCGCCGTTGCCCACAACGACGCCGAGCTCCTCGATGCCCTCCGCCAGGGCCAGCTTGCCTTCTTCGTGAAGATCGACGAGATAGCGCAGGACGTCGAGGACGACGTCACGAAGTTCGAACTCGACCGTGAGAACTTCCGCGCCATGCTCCGCCGGGTGGAAGACGACGTGAGGGGCGAGGCCTCCGGAACCGGCTGACCGCCCGAGCGGCCAGCGTTGATCCGGCCTACTTCCGGTTCGAGAGCCTCGACGCCAGCGATCGCCATCGCCGGATGAGGCGCGACGGCCTATATGCCGCCCGAACCCGCTCCAGCCTCGAGTACCTCGTTGTGAGGTGCTGCGTCGCTCTCGTGTGGGCGTCCGTGGCCTCCACGACCACGGCTGCGGTCGGCTCCCTCTCCCCATAGAGCGACGCTCCGTACGTGTTGGCGAGGGGGATGAACGCCTCGTCGATCGCGGATGCCGCTTCGATCGGCGTGTCCGTCGCGTTCACAGGTTCACGGAGGTCCACGAGGCGTTCGACGATGTCCTCCCACGCCGCTGAGACGTCGCCACTCGCTAGCCGTCGGATCCTGCGCTTCCTGCGGATCCACGTCGCGAGCGGGGAGAGGCCGAGTACGAAGAGGATCGCGACGACCCCAGCCAGCGCCCAGATGACCCAGTCGGGGATTGAGAAGGGAACGGCTGCCGTTTCTGGGCCCCTGGGCTGCGGGACGAAGAAGGTGGTGTTGGTCGTGTCCTGGCCGGGGATTCGAGGAATGCCACCCTCGTCGAGGTCCAGGATCTCGCCGAGCGGGACGTCCTCCAGGTAGGCCGCGGGGGAGAACCCGAGGGCTTGCGTGAGCTCGTCGTTCGCCGTCGGCGCCGAGTACAGCCTGCGAGGAGTCGGGTCGAACGCCATCCACCCATAGCTGGGTATCCACAGTTCGACCCAGGCGTGGGCGTTCCGGTCCCTGACCTGCACGAGGTCGTCGTTGAACACGGTCCCAGGCGTGAAGCCGAGGACGACCCGGCTCGGCACGTCGACTGCACGGGCGAGGAGCGCCATCGCCGTCGCAAACTGCTCGCAGTACCCGTTCCTCGCGTACTCGTTCGTGTCGTCGGTGAGCCACTCATAGACGTCCGTCGTCGTGAACTCGGCCGGCACGCGGTCGTTGTAGTGGAAGTCGCCGCTGTCGCGGAACCAGTTCTCGAGGGCGAGCGCCTTCTCGAAATTGGTGTCGACGTTGCCCACGACGCTCGTCGCGAGGCGGTCGAAAGCGGCGCCGAACTCGTCCTCGGGAAGTTGGAGCCAGAACTCCTCTTCGGGAAGCTCGAGTTCTTCAGGAAGCCTCTGGAAGTCGAGATCGATCGACTCGCCGTTCTGTTCGGCGGTCGCGAACAGGGGGCTCAGCCGTCCCTCCGCGGTCAGGGCCAGTGCGGCGATCGTCGGGCCGTCGGCGACGGGGACCTCCGCTTGGACGATGTACTGCATACCTTCGTACGTGATGTTGCCCGGCATGTACAGGCTGCCGTCGAGCCTTCGCACGCGCATGCTTGCGTTGTCCGATCGGTCCTCGCTGAACGCAGCATTCGGTGTGACTGGCGTCGGGAGCCAGGCCGAGACGAGGTTGTCGATGCGGATGGCCGTCGTCACCGTCCGCGTCTCGCCGCGGTACTCCTGTCCGGGGAGCAGCCACGGCTCCTCCTCGAGCGGATAGATGCCGATCCGGTCGGTCTGCCACTTCCCGTTCTTGTACACGTCGAGCGTGAGCCAGCGGAAGCGGACCGTCGACGGATCGGCGCCCTCGATTCGGGCCATGAACAATGGATTGTCCGTCTGACTGATGACCCTCGCCTGTATGTCGGTGAACGGGTTGTAGGAGGTGGAGCCCGAGTACGCGTCGGCGAAGCCAGCCGGCGAGCGCCATGTCACGACCCCTTGGTTCGGTACCCGGTCCCCGACGAACCGGACCGCGACGAGCGACAGGACGATCGTGCTCGCCACGAGAACGGTGATGGCAGGTGACGGCCGTTTCGTCGGTCGGTGCGTCGCATTGACACGGTGCAGCCTCCCGGCCCCGGCATCCCGTTCGTCCGCGCGGATGGCGAGGAGCGAGATCGCGACGACGCCCAGGAACACCGCGAGGTGGGGGAGCGTCTTCGGTTTGCGATCGATGATGACGAACTGCAGGGAGACGATCAGTGGCGTGAGTATGGCGACGAAGGGCCGGCCATTGAGCAGACCTGCCACGAGGAGGAACCCGAGAGTCCAGAACAAGGCGCTGAGGAGGAGCACGATGCCCGGGAGGGGAAACACGGGCTCAACGCCGTGCCGAATCACGTCGAGGGCACGCCCCATCTCAAACCACATTGCGTCCCATGTCAGCCGCGTGGGGAAGACGGCCCACAACGTGTCCGGTGCGACAAGCAGCCCAGCCGTCAGGATGAAGGCAACCGTGTTGACCACGAGGATGACGACAGGGTGCGCGCGGTACGCGATCGCCGTCCACGTGATCCCTGCCCCGAGGAGTATCGAAACGAGGATCGCGGCCTGCCACGGCGTGCCGACTTCCGAGTCGCGCAGGAGGTACGAGAGCTCCCAGAACGCGAGCCCGACCGCGGCGATGCCCGCTAGCCAGCTGAAGCGATAGACCATCCGTGCTCCATTGCGTTTCTCCATGCGTCGGCCCAGGTGGATTCGGGTGTCGTCCGAACCACGAGGCCGCCGAGACGTGCGAACCCGAGGATGGAGTCATCATCCCCGTTCGAGACCGACATCACGACCGTTCTGTAGAAATCCTGACTGAGAAGCTGGAACGACGAGAGGTCGGCATCGTCCGGATCGCCGGTCACCATGACGAGTACGCCGCCGGCCATACCCGATCTCCTGAGACGGCTTATGAGGTGCCGGAAGTCGAGGGACCTGGCCGGCGCGATCGTGGCGAGCTCCTCCATTGCTGCAAGGTACGCCTCCCCGCTGTTTACGACGGTGCCGTTGCCCGTTCCCGCCCACATCGTCGGCGTGTAGCCCGCTCGGTACAGGTGCCGAAGGGCAGAGGCAGCGCCTCGCACTGCCTGCTCGAAGCTCTCTCCCGACGCGTGCGGCTCGACCCTCGGGTCGAGGACGATGAACGCTCGCGACTGCCACGGCATCTCGAGCTGCTTGATCATCAGCTCGTCTCGGCGGGCCGACGAGGGCCAATGGACCTTTCGCAAGTCGTCACCCTGGTGGTATTCGCGAAGCGTGAAGAAGTCCTCACCCCCTGAATGCCAGAACGAGGCGCGTGACGTATTGATCGTCTGATCCTGGCCGCGGCCCGTCGGCACTCCTTCGAGGTCCTCGACCCTCGGGAACACGACAAGGCGGTTCGCGCTCCCAAAGAGGAACGTTGCCTGCGAGAACCCGAGTGGATCACCGACGGACACCCTTGCCGGCCCGACCTTGTACACGCCCCGCGGGCGGCACAACACCTCGTAGCGTCCGGCCATGCGATCTCCGTCGCTGATGCGGTCAGCGACGAACGTGGCCGACCCGAGACCGTGGACCCGATCCTCGACCTCCACACGGAAGACCTTGCGACGCGATGTCAGCTCGATGTCGACGATGGCACGCTCTCCGTCATGGAGTTGCTGCGGGTTGATGGCCCGTCCGAGGGCGAGCCTCGGCGCCGCGAAGCGCGAATAGAGCGATCCGCCGATGACACCTACGGAGAGGAAGGCTGCGAGGGCGAGCAGCAGGTCCTCTCCGAATACGACCCACAGGATCGCGAGCGCGGCGGCTGCGCCGATGGCAGCCCAACCGCGACTGGTCGGCATCAGGCGTCGACGCGGGTTCCGGGCACCGGGACGCTGTCGACGATCTCTGCGAGGACGTCGGGAACGGTGATGCCGCGCATCTGGGCGTCCGGGCGCACGATGAGGCGGTGGTTGAGCACGGGCAGAACGACGGCCTTGACATCGTCAGGCGACGTGTAATCCCGCCCGTTCGCCGCGGCGATCGTGCGCGCCGCGCGTTGCATGAAGAGAATCGACCTGGGCGAGGCACCGAGTTTGAGGTCCGGATGTTCGCGGGTGGCGTCTGCCACATCGATCAGGTAGCCGCGGAGCACGTCGGCGACGTGCACGGACCGCGCGATCGACGACATCCGCACGACGTCCTCAGCGTGGACGACGGCCTTGAGCTCGTCGAACGACGAGCGCGTCCCGTGCGTCTGGAGCATCTCGAGCTCCTTTGCGCGCTCGGGATACCCCATGCGGACACGCATCATGAAACGGTCGAGCTGCGCCTCGGGCAGGGGATAGGTGCCCTCGTGCTCAATGGGGTTCTGGGTCGCGATCACGATGAATGGCTCAGCGAGAATGTGCGTTTCTGTGTCGATGGTGACCTGTCGTTCCTCCATCGCTTCGAGCAGCGCTGCCTGGGTCTTCGGGCTTGCGCGGTTGACCTCGTCGCCGAGCACCACGTTTGCGAAGACGGGGCCCGCGCGGAAGGTGAACGAGCCGAGCTCGCGATCCCACACCGAGACGCCGGTCACATCGGTTGGAAGCAGGTCAGGCGTGAACTGGATGCGCTGGAACGTGCAATCGATCGAACGGGCGAGTGACTTCGCGAGCAGCGTTTTCCCGACGCCAGGCACGTCCTCGATGAGGAGGTGTCCCTCGGCCACGAGGCTCGAAACCACGAGGTTGATGGTCGAGGCCTTGCCCTGGATGACCTTGCCGATGTTTGAACTGATCCGCTCGAACTGCTCACCGAACCACGCGAGCTCTTCTTGCGACAGGGACACAGTGCCTCCTTGGATGTCCGGCTGAAGCAGGCAGAACCATACCCCTCGGTGGTACTGGTTCGCACGGGAACATCGCTCATTCCGTACACCCGCCGACGGCGCGGCCCTGCGGGTACGATCCTCCCGTGTTCACCCCACGCGTCCTCCTTGCCATCGTGAAACGTCCCGATCTCTGGGCGACAGCCGTCGGGGCATGGTTCGCCTTCACCCGGAGGGATTGGTGGAAACGCCCCCCGTTCCTGCCGATCCCGGATGCCGAAGTCCTCAGGTGGAGGGTGACTACTGCCTATGGACAGTCGGATATGACCCTTGCCGCGGATGACGTCATTGCATATCTTCAATGGAGGAAATGGGCGAATTAGGGCAAGTGGAGGCAACGTGAGTGCGCGGTCACTTCAGGACGACCTCCTCAGCATTCCGGGCGTGGAAGGCGCAGATGTTGAGGGGTCGGAGGACCGTCCGGCTGGGCTACGAATCCGCATCGCGGAGGGAGCGGACCAGGGGGCGGTCGGAGGCGCGATACGACGAGTGTTGAACGCGCACGGATTGGGCACCGACACGCGATTGCCGGGCGAAGACGACGGCGGTGGCGCAGCGGAGGATGAGCCTGCCGAGGCCGCCACGATGCCCGCCCCGGACGACGGATCCATGGCCATGGAGGCCGAAGCCGCGGCGGCGGAAGGCCTTGCTGCAGTTGCGGTGCTCGACGAGACGGACGCCGACGATCAGCCACTTCGAGAAGACGAGCCGTCCATCATCGACCTCACGGATCGCGCAGCCGCACCGGCCCGTCGCGAGCCCGATGTACGTGGCTTTCCCCGATTCGAGAGCGTTGCCGTCCGAGAGGGCCGCGACGGGATCTCGGTGGTCGTGTCGACTTCCGACGGTCGCACCGAGTCCCAGGCTGCGGCCTCGTCCGAGGGTGGAGTCGAGGCCGTTGTGGTCCGTGCGACGGCGGCGCTTGCCCGACCTGGCGCACCGCAGGCGCGGGTGGTCGAGATCGACGATCGGCGCGTCGAGGGTGTTGACATCGTGCTGATCGTCCTCGAACTCGACGGCCAGCTCGCTTCCGGATCATCGGTCGTGCGAGCCGGACGCGCATACGCACTCGGCCGCGCGACGTGGGCGGCCCTGACGACCTGAGTCGAAGCGGGGAAGCGGCGCCCGACTACGCGCCCGGTTTGGCGATCAGCTGGACCACCACGTCGGTTGCATCCTGAACGGCGGTTCGCGCTGGGGCGACGATGCCCACATCTCCAGCGAGCCCGAAGGCTTCCCTGTACTCGGCCACCTTGGCCACGATGTCGCGCACGACCTGGCGAGCAGGGTCCTCGGCGGCGTCGGCGAGTGTCTCGACGTCGGCTTCGTCTGTTGCAATCACCGTCACGCCGCTCGCCCTGAGGTCCGCGAGCATGATCTCCTGGAGCATCTTGTCCGCCGACAGGGCGTCGAGATTTGCGATCACGACGGCGTCAGCCGAGGACGATCTGACGATGTCGAGGAGTGCCCGGTAGCCGCCCCGATCCGCTGTGGCCGCGGCCGATCCGTCGTCCTGGCACGTCGCGACGAGGTCGTGTCCGGTGTCTCGAACCCAGCGCCGTATCCGCTCGCTCTGGGCGAACGCGGTGTCGGCCTGCTCGTGCCCGGGAATCTGCCTGATGTAGCCCGCGACTCTCATGATGCCTTCCTAGGGCCGGAGTATCCCATGTGTGCGTAACGTGGTCAATCATTGACCGAGTGTGTTCGAGCGTCGCGCGATTGGGAATGCGCTCCATTTCGCGGTTGCTACGCTTTCCCGCCGTGGCAAGAACGCTTGTCCTCAATGCGAGCAACGAACCACTTTCGGTGGTTGCGGCTCGTCGCGGCGTCGTTCTCGTCCTGAGGGGCACCGCGGAGTGCGTCGCAACGCACGACGAGCGTTGGCATGCCGGCGTCTTCGAGATCGACGTGCCGTCCGTCGTGCGGCTCCGTCGCTACGTCAACGTTCCGTATGGCCGGTCGGTGCCGCTGAGCCGCAGGGCGGTGTTCACGAGGGACCGATTTCGGTGTCAGTACTGCGGGGGGAACGCAGAGAACATCGACCACGTGGTGCCACGGGTCCAGGGTGGTCAGCATCGCTGGGACAACGTGGTGGCTGCCTGTCGCCGGTGCAATACACGGAAGGGGGGCCGGACGCCCGTACAGGCAGGCCTCACGCTGCTTCGCAAACCCACCATTCCCGGGCGGTTCGACTGGGTGCATGTCGCCGCTGGAGGCGCGATCCATGCAACGTGGAGCCAGTTCGTCTAGGCCACCCGGGAGTCGGCCGGATCAGCGCAGAACGAGTACCGGAACCGATGAGCGGCGAACGATCCTCGCACCCGTCGAACCGAGCAAACCTTGGAAAGCGTTGATACCCCGGGCACCGATCACGATCACATCAGCGCCGGTCTCCGAGCACAGGCTCATCACGCCGTCGGCTACGTCGTCGCCCTCGATCGCACTCGTCGAGACCGACAGGTCCGACCCCTCGAACTTCTCGGCAAGCGGCACGCAGATCTCGTCACCCTTGTCCGACAGGTAGCGCTCGATGAGTGCATCCTCGCCTGGCCAACTCCGCTCGAGCTGGGCGCCGCTCTTGGGTGCTCCGACGTACTCGACGTCGGTGTCGACGGACACCGGGGGTTGATCGCCGTACTGCGCCTTCAGATCGGCGACGAGGCGGCGGGGGATGCGTACGACGGTCGCAACGGTCACTGAACCGCCCGATCCGGCGAGGGCAGAGGCGAAGGTGGCAGCAGCCTCAGCGTCGAGGGCGCCGTCTGTAGCGATGAGCACGTGCACTGGATGTCCTTCCGAGCGATCTGTGCGCAAGCGTAAACGGAAACGGTTCGCCGCGCAGGGATAGTCCACCCGGTGAGCCGCCGACCGCTGGTGGTGACCGTCTAGAGATCGGCAGTGAGCACGCTCTGTGTCTGCGTGGTGCGGCTGACCAGCTTGCCGTCGTCGTTGGTGATGTCGGTCTGGACAACGATCGTGCGCGTGCCTGCGTGGACGATGTGGGAGGTGACGTGGATCGTCCCTGCAGTGACTGGTCGGAAGAAGTTCGTCTTGGATTCGATCGTCGATGTCTGAGCGCCATCCGGCAGTCGGAGGAAGGCGGCGACAGCGCCGATGGTGTCGGCGACCGACATGAGGTACCCGCCGTGGAGCGCACCTCCGGCCGTGCATCGTTGTGCGGCCCACGGCGCCCGGGCGACGACGTCCGCGCTGGTCGCGGACTCGATCTCCACGCCGAGCTCACCCGCGAACGGGACCATGTGATGGAGGGCTGCCGTGGAGATGGAGTTGCTCACACCTCCATCTTCGTCGTTCGAGCGACCGTCCGCGGCAAAGCCGGGGGGAGCGTCCGCCACCTAGCATCGGCCCCATGTCAGTCGTCGTGTTCCTGCGAGGAATGAACCTCGGTAACCGCCGGGTCACCAACGAGGAGCTGATCTCCGTCTTCACGGACGCGGGCTTTGAGGACGTCTCTGCCTACCAGGCGAGCGGAAATGTGATCCTTGGCCGGACCGGGTCGGTGGACGAACAGGAGATCTCGGCGATGTTGGCTGATGCGCTCGGGTACGACGTCGACGTGTTCGTGCGGTCCGGCGACACCCTGGGGACGATCGCCTCGGCGTCGCCGATCAAGGGCCGCGTCGGATCATCCGGCGGAAAGCCGCAGATCGTGTTCCTTCCGACGGGCGCGGGCGTCGACATCGATGCCGTGTTCCCCGACGACCACGAGGTGCATCAGATCGGAGCCGAACTCCACTGGCTGCCACCGACAGGACTCAACGAGCTCGGCCACATCAACGCAGCCATGAACAAGGCGTACGGCACGGCGACCGTGCGAACCCTCGGAACCGTCGAGCGGATCGCCAAGCGGCTGGCCTGACGGCTCATTCTTCGCCTCTGAATTCGCACGTTCCGGGCCCCAACCGCGACTCGATGTGCCTCCCGCGGAAGGAAAGTGGGTCGAATGTGTTGACAAGTGGCAGGAAGTGGGCCATAGTGGGGCGCCGTGGGAGATTTCGGTGATGATGGAGTCCACCTCAGATGTTTCTTGGCGAATACAGCCATTCACTCGACGAGAAGGGTCGGGTCGTGATGCCCTCCAAGTTCCGCGTGGGCTTGGCGGGTGGCTGCGTGCTCACCAAGGGACAGGAGCGGTGCCTCTACGTCTTCGCGACGGATCGCTGGGACGAGGAGGCGCAGAAGGTGCGCAGGCTCCCACGGACAGATCGGCGGGCCAGGAACTATTCCCGCTCGTTCTTCGCCTCTGCGTCGGACCAGACGCTCGACCGTTCGGGGAGATGTCAGATCCCCGAGACGCTTCGGTCCTACGCGGGGCTCACGAAGGACGTCACCGTCGTCGGTGTTGCAGATCGGATCGAGATCTGGGACACCGACACTTGGCAGAGGATCGCTGCGGAGGCAGACGAGTACTACGCCGAGATCGAGGAGGTGCTTTCGGAGGAAGGCATATGACGAAGAGAGAACCGATGTGGGCTGGCTCACGGTCAGTCCCCCGGATGCCAATTGGGAGGCCCCTTACTCCGCCCGCTTCCATGTTGGCGCCAGCGCTCCGGGGGACTGACCATGGTTCAGCCCACATCACGCCATCCGCAGGGCGGCTATCACCAGCCCGTGATGGTCGACGAAGTGCTCGGCTTCCTCACGCCGGTCGATCCCAAGGTGGTCATCGACGCGACCTTCGGCGGGGGAGGGCATAGCCGTGCAATTCTTGACCTCTTTGCAGACGCTCGCGTTGTCGGTGTCGACCGCGACCCGGATGCTGTCGCACAAGCGTTCGACCATGAACGCCTCACCGTTGTCAGGGACAACTTCTCGAACCTTGCCTCGGTTGTCGAGCGGGCCGGGGTTGCGGACGCCGTCGATGCCATCCTTTTCGATCTCGGTGTTTCGTCGCACCAGCTCGACGAGGGCGCCAGAGGGTTCTCGTATCACCGTGCCGGGCCACTGGACATGCGAATGGGTCCCGATGCCGTTCGCACCGCAGCAGAGCTCATCGATGAGTCCAGCGTCGAGGACCTCGCCCGCATCCTCCGCGACTTCGGAGAAGAACGCCACGCCCGTCGCATCGCAACTGCGATCGTCGAAAATCGTCCGTTCGCCTCTACCGCTGACCTTGCGTCGTGCGTTGCGGGTGCCGTCCCTGCAGCCTCGCGCCGCGGGAAGCATCCAGCACGCCGAACCTTTCAAGCTCTCAGAATCGCGGTCAACGACGAAATCGGCATCCTTCACGACGCCCTCGTTGGAGCCCTTGAACTTCTACGGCCTCGAGGTCGCCTGATCGTGCTCGCCTACCACTCCCTCGAGGATCGCATCGTGAAACGGCTTTTCGCAGACCGGTCGCAAGGGTGCGTGTGCCCTCCGGACCTCCCCGTCTGCCAGTGTGACGCAGACCCGGACGTGCGTTTGATCGCCAAGGGGGTCAGGGCATCGGAGGCCGAGGTCGCGGCCAACCCGCGGGCACGGTCGGCCATCCTGCGCGTCGCCGAGAGAGCCTCCTGATGACGGCACAAACGGTATCTGCAAGGCCTCTTCGCCGTGCACGGGGCATCGCGGCCGGAGGGCCCAGGATCCTCCCGTTGCTCTTCTTCGCGGCGCTCACCATCGCACTGTTCTTCGCGATGATCTACCTGAGGATCGCGCTCGACCGCAACGCCTTCGAGCTCGACCTCCTCGAGCACAGGATCGAAGTCGCCGAGAGCACCCAGCTCGACCTGCGGCTCGAGATTGCAGGGCTGCAGAACCCCCTTCGGATCACGAACGAGGCCAAGCGCATCGGCCTGGAACATCCCAGGGAGCGTGTTGCTCTCGTCGTCACGGGACTCGCGGACTCGGCAGACCCGATCCTTCCCGAGGTACCCGTGCAGGCGCTCGAGGGGCAACAGCCGTGACACACACTGTTATGCGAGAGATCTGAGAACGGAGACCACCATGGAGACCTTGCCGAACGCTGGCGGCAGGACTCGGCGACCCACGCACGAGGACCGCTCGTGGTGAGACGCCGCATCTGGAACCGCGGCGACCTCCGTCTGCTGATCGTCGGCCTCGTCTTTGCGCTCGCGTGGGCCGGGATCGGATATCGCCTGTTCAACCTGCAGGGAAGCCGTGCGGTCGCCCTCGCGACGGTCGGATTCGACCAGCGGATCAGCGAGCAGCCGATTCCCGCGGTGCGGGGAACGGTGTACGACCGTGACGGCGTTGAACTTGCAATGACCATCGACGGTTGGAACGTGGTCGTCGATCCGATGATGCTCGACGATCCTGCCGCTACCGCCCTTGTCCTCGCGCCGTTCGCTGATGTCGGCCTTGCGGAGCTCACCACCGAGTTCGTCGAGGCGCAGTCGAAGGGCCGCAGGTACGCAGAGGTCGCGATGCGGGTGGACTCTGCCCACCGGGACGCGATCAGGGCAGCCATCAGGTCCTACAACGACGCGAATGATCCTGACATCGTCGGTGTCTTCTACCGTGAGCAGCCCCTCCGCGTGTACCCAACAGGCGACATCGCCGCACAGGTGATCGGGCTGACCGCCTACGACGACGGATCCGGCATCGAGGGCCTCGAGCGCACGTTCAACTCTGAGCTTCAGGGCCGTCCTGGCAAGCTGATCGTCGAGCACGACCCCTCAGGCAGGGTCATCCCGCAGGGCCAGGTGCTGCTCGAACCAGCGACACCGGGATCGGACATCGTGACGACGATCGACAGGGAGATCCAGTTCACCGTCGAACAGGGGCTCCGAAAGGCGATCCAGAAGACGAACGCCATCGGAGGGTCCATCGTCGTGATGGACCCCGAGACCGGCGCCATCCTCGCGATGGCGAGCTGGCCGAGCCTCGACCTCAACGACCGGTCGCAGGTATCGCCAGAGGTGCTCCGCAACCGAGCCGTTGCCGACGTGTACGAGCCCGGTTCGACCCTCAAGGCGTTGACTGTCGCTGCGGCCATCGACCAGGGGATCGTGACCAAGGACACGCCGATCGACACGCCGAAGTCGGTCACCGTTGGCGACTACGAGTACGAGGACATCGGTCGGAACCCTGCGTGGATGTCGGTGGCCGACGTCGTGAAGCGCTCGTCGAATGTCGGCACGATCGAGATCGAGCGAAGGCTCGGCAAGGAGCTGCACTATGACTACCTCACGGCCTTCGGGTTGGGAGCTCCGGCCGGACTCGACCTCGCTGGCGAGCGCCACGGGCAGCTCAACCCCGTTTCGCGGTGGAACGAGACGAGCGGGTCATCGATCGCAATCGGCTACGCCGTCGGGACGACCCCGCTCCAGATGGCAGCCGTGTACTCGGCGATCGCGAACGACGGGGTCTACACGGAGCCGTACCTCGTGTCCGAGGTCATCCATCCCGATGGAACACGGATCACCGCGAAGCCACGCACCAGACGGGTCATCTCGGTTGAGACGGCCGTCATCATGCGCGAGATCCTCGGCCGCGTCGTTTCGGCTGAGGACGGGACTGGCCGCAGGGCGCGCATGACGGATTTCACGGCGGGAGGCAAGACGGGGTCGACCAACAAGTTCGACGTCGATCTCCAGCGGTACACGGACGAGACCATGGCCTCCTTCATCGGCATGGCGCCCCTCAACGATCCGAAGATCGTCATCGCGGTCGTGCTCGACACGCCGACCGGGTCCCTAGAGGACGGCGCAGACCTGGCAAATGGCGGCGCCTCGGCCGCCCCGGTGTTCGCAGAGGTTGCTCAGATCGTGCTGCATCAACTCGGAATCGCCCCGGACAAGCTCTAGCAATGCCGGCCTCACTCTCCGAGATCGCCAGGGCCCTTCCGGGATCGCCCTCGCATACAGGCGATGCGATGATCACGGACGTCACGCACGATTCGAGAAGCGTCGGCCCGGGCACGCTCTTCGTGGCGATTCCTGGAGCCTCTCACGACGGCCACGACTTCGTGCCTGCCGCGATCGAAGCTGGTGCTGCGGCGATCATGGTGGAGCGGCCGCTTGGGACTTCGGTCCCCGAGATCGTCGTTGACGATGCAAGGGTGTCGATGGCGTACGCAGCGAACACCGTTCACGGAAGCCCTGACCGGAACCTCACGCTGCTCGGGGTCACCGGAACCAACGGGAAGACCACCGTTGTGCACATGTGCCGGGCGGTGTGGGTGTCTTCGCACATCCCATACGCCACGATCGGAACGCTTGGTGCCCGCATCAATGACCAAATGCTCGAACTCGGGCGCACGACACCTGAGGCGTCCGACCTCCAGCGTCTGCTCGCGACGATGCGTGACCAGGGAGTCGAGTCGGTTGCGATGGAGGTGTCGTCGCACGCGCTCGATCTCCACCGCGTCGATGCAATGCTCTTCGACGTCGTCGGCTTCACCAACCTGAGCCAGGACCACCTCGACTTCCACGGCTCGATGGATGCCTACTTCGCATCGAAGCTCGCGCTGTTCGACCCCGCGCGGGCGACCGTCGGCGTCGTCAATGTCGACGATGCGTACGGAGCGCGGCTCGCGGAGCAAACGTCCCTGGACATCGTCACCGTCGGCGTCGGCGGCGACGTCTCGATCGTTGATGCGGTTTCCGGTGAGGGAGGTTCCCACGTCACCATCGTGACGCCGTGGGGGAGCGGGCGTCTGAGGGTGCCACTCGTCGGCGCGTTCAACGTTTCGAACGCGCTCGTGACCGTTGGCATGCTCGGCGCCTCAGGCGTGGGCCTCGACGCGATCTGTGAAGGCATCGGAGAACTCGATCCGATCGCTGGCCGCATGGAACGGGTGAATCCCGGTGGCGAGCCAGCCGTCTATGTGGACTACGCCCACACCCCGGAGGCAATCGCATCGGTTCTCGAGGCAGCATCGGCGTTTGCGAAGGGGAGGCTCATCGCCGTGGTGGGTGCTGCAGGCGATCGGGACTCCAGGAAACGCGAGGCCATGGGCGCCGCTGCAGCAAGCCGGGCCGACCTCACGATCGTCACGACGGACAATCCTCGATCAGAGGACCCGGAGACCATCGCCTCGGTCGTCAGGCGAGGGGCAGAGGCGGTTGGCCGCGGGGCCGTGCGAAGCATCATCGACCGACGTGGCGCGATCAGCACCGCCATCGAGACCGCGAGGGCGGGCGATGTCGTGCTGATCCTCGGAAAGGGCCACGAACAGGGGCAGGAGGTCAAGGGCGTTGTGCGTCCATTCGACGACCGAACGGTCGCGGCAGATTTCCTCGACGTCCCATGGCCACCGGAAGCCGAAGGTGCATGATGGGGCCCCTCGACTGGACGGTTGGAGCGGTCACGTCCGCGTGTGGTGGAACCCTGCGGGGCGGCGCGCTCGGTCGTATCGATCGCGTCTCGACTGATTCTCGAGAGGATCTCGACGGCGCGCTGTTCGTCGCGATAGCCGGCGAGCGATTCGACGGCCACGACTTCGCCCGCGAGGCACTGGCGAAAGGTGCCGTTGCCGCGGTCGTCGACCGGCCTCTGGAGGGTGACGGGACGCTGGTTGTCGTCGAGTCGACGTCAGAAGCGCTCCTGGCGCTCGCGGCCAAGCGTCGCGGTGAGCTGAGAATCCCTGTCGTTGCGATCACCGGTTCCACGGGCAAGACGTCGACCAAGGATCTCGTTGCGTCGGGGATCGAGGGTGCACATGCGTCACCGAGGTCGTACAACAACGAGGTCGGCGTGCCGCTGACGGTGCTCGGGACGCCGGACAGCGCGACGGCACTCGTGCTCGAGGTCGGATCCCGCGGAAGGGGTCACATCGCGTGGCTGGGGCCGGCGATCAGGCCGGACGTCGCGGTCGTGACCAATCTCGGTGTCGTCCACCTCGAGACGTTCGGGACGACCGATGTCCTCGCCGACGCGAAGTACGAATTGGTTGAGATGCTCATATCGTCCGGTACGGCGGTGCTCCCGGCCGACGAGCCGAGGCTCCATCGCGGTCACGAAGTACGCACGGTCACCTTCGGGCGGGGAGGCGACGTCGATTGGTCGGACCTCTCACTCGACGATGTAGGACGACCGTCATTCGTGCTTCACGCTGAAGGCCACTCCCACGACGTCACCCTCGAGATGGCCGGCGCGCACCAGACCGCGAATGCCGCTGCCGCCCTCGGCGTTGCGCTTGCACTCGAGCTTCCAGTCGGTTCCTTCCTGTCGGGGATGGAACGCGCTACAGGGTCGGACTGGCGGATGGACATCCACAGGGGGAGGGTCACCGTCGTCAACGACGCGTACAACGCAAACCCCCAGTCGATGGAGGCCGCCATGCGGACGGTCGCAACGATGGCGGGCAATCGGCGCATTGCGGTTGTGGGGCGGATGGCCGAGCTCGGCCCGCTCGAGCGCGCCGAGCACATACGAATGGGAGCCCTCGCTCAATCCCTCGGATTCGAGGTCGTGCTCATCGTCGGCGACGATCCCGGCTACGCCGAGGGTGCGGGAACGGTGGCTGTGAATGCCACGGGTTTCGAGGAGGCTCTGGATACTCTGCGCTCGATCTTGGAGCCAGGAGATGTCGTGTTGGTAAAGGCATCGCGTGCCGCGGGCCTTGAGCAGCTTGCCCTCGCGCTCGCATCGGAGACAGCGCAGTGATCAACCTTCTTCTCGCGTCTGCGACCGCGTTCGTCCTTGTCATCTTCGTCACGCCGATCGCCATCAGGTACCTGAAATCGCACAACATCGGGCAGTTCATCCAGACCGAGGTCGAAGGGCACATGCACAAGCAGGGCGTCCCCACGATGGGGGGCCTCGTCGTCATCGCTGGCGCGATCCTGGGCTATCTGCTCGCCCACTACAGGCTGTTCTCGTTCAGCGACGGCTTCGGATTGAAGACGGCGCCGATCGACGACAAGGCCTTGCTCGCGCTCGGCGCGGTCGTCGGGATGGGGCTGATCGGGTTTGCCGACGACTACGTCAAGTTCGCTCGCAAGCGGAACGAGGGGCTCTCGAAGCGGTGGAAGTTCCTCGGCCAGTTGGTCATCGCTGCGGGCTTCGCATGGGGAGCGCATGCCGCAGGGGTGTCGACCGAGCTGTCGTTCGTGCGCCCCCTTGGAATCGATCTCGGACCCGTCATCTTCTTCGTCCTCGTGCTGTTCATGCTGACCGCCACTGCGAACGGTGTGAACCTCACCGACGGCGCCGACGGCCTCGTGGCAGGGTCGAGCGCGCTGGTCTTCGGGGCGTTCGTGTTGATCTCCTTCTGGCAATCCCGCAACCCTGACTTCTACGGCCTCGGGAGGTCGTCGGACATCGCCGTTCTGGCTGCTGCGATGCTCGGAGGGGTGCTCGCGTTCCTGTGGTGGAACGCCGCTCCTGCGAAGATCATCATGGGCGACACGGGCTCGCACGCCATCGGAGGGGCACTCGCCGCGCTCGCCCTCCTGACGAATACCCAGCTCCTCTTGGTGATCCTCGGCGGCCTGTACGTCCTCGAGACCCTCTCGGTGATCCTCCAGGTCATCTCGTTCCGATCGACGGGGAAGCGCATCTTCCTCATGGCGCCGTTCCATCATCATTTCGAGATGAAGGGGTGGCCCGAGACAACCGTGATCATCCGGTTCTGGATCCTTTCGGGGATCATGGTCGCATTTGGGATCGGCATCTTCTACGCCGATTGGGTCGGAAACGCGGGGGTCGTCCCGTGAGCGTGCTCATCCTCGGTTCGAGCCTCCGCGGCCTGGATGCAGTCGCCCGCACGCTCGTCTCCCGCGGAGAGGACGTGCTTCTCTTCGACTCGGAACATCCGGGAGCCCCGGAAGGCCTCGAGGGCCGGGTCACCGTGCTGCCGTCAGAGTGGCACCGGTCGTTCGTCGAGGGTGTCGATCGGATTGTGACCTCCCCATGGTTCGCGGAGAACAAGCCTCCGATCGCCGACGCGCTCGCCGAGGGCGTGCCCGTTCTCACCGAAGCTGGGTTCGGGCTCGAAGCTGTCACCGCCCCCGTCGTGGCCGTCACGGGCACGAATGGCAAGACGACGGTGACCCTTGCCGTTGCCGACATGCTCGCGAAGTCCGGCGTGCGCGCCGTGGCGGCCGGGAACGTCGGATCGCCGGTGTCGAGCCTCGACCACGACTCATACGACGTTGCCGTGCTGGAGCTCTCCTCATACCAGCTCCGGTTCATCGGACGTCTGGCCCCCGCAGCCGCGACGGTCCTGAACATCGCCCCGGACCACCTCGACTGGCATGGGTCGATGGAGGCCTACACAGCCGCGAAAGCGAGCATCGTCGAGGGCGCGCCCGAATCGGCCGTGTTCGCCTACAACGTGGACGACCCTCGCGTCGTCGAGATCGCGAGCGGTGCCCCGTGCGTCACCGTTCCCTGCTCGGGCACCCATGTGCCGCCCGGCGGCAACGGGGTCGAGGGCGATGACCTCGTCGTGGGTGACCTCCGATTCGGCCTGCCGATCACGGACCCGTCCTTCAGGCTCGACCTGTGCATCGCTGCCACCCTCGCGCTCGCCGTGGGCGCGTCTGAGGAGGGCGTTCGTCTGGCGCTCGACGGATTCACTCTCGGTCGGCATCGTCGCGAGCACGTCGGGACGGCACACGGTGTCTCGTTCGTGAACGACTCGAAGGCGACGAACCCGCATGCGGCGGTCGCAGCAGCCCTCGCGTATCCGTCGGTGGTACTCCTTGCAGGTGGGGAGAACAAGGATCTCGACCTCTCGCCGCTGGTCTCGATCCCCACCGTCAGGGCCATCGTCGCTTTCGGCGAGACAGGCCCCGAGATCGCGGCGCTCGCCGGCGACGGCGCAGTCCAGACCGATACGCTCGAGTCGGCCTTCGACCTCGCCGTCGCCATCGCAGTCGAGGGTGACACGGTGCTGCTTGCGCCGGGGTGTGCGAGCTTCGACCAGTTCGTCAACTACATGGCGCGCGGCGATCTCTTCAGGTCGCTCGCAGAGGCGCACATCGAGGAGGCCGCATGACCGACCTGCTCGAGTCGAAGCCGGCCTCGCGGTTCTCGATCGTCGACCGGACCTATACGAAGCAGTCGCGGCGTACGGCGTTCTTGTTGGTGATCGTCGCGCTGCTGCTGGTGATCGGTCTCGGTGCCATGCTCTCGGCGTCGTCAGTGGTATCGATCAGGGCGAGCAGCGGCCAGTTCCAACTCTTCACGAAGCAGGTTGCATGGGTGGTTCTCGGGCTTGTCGCGTTGGTCGTTGCATCGGTCGTGCCGTACCGGACGTGGCACCGCCTCGCGCTCCCGATCTATGTGGCGACCGTGTTCCTGCTGTTGCTCACGCTCATCGTGGGTGCAACGAGGGGAGGGGCGACGCGCTGGATCGTGATCGGCCCGTTCACCATCCAAGCTGCGGAGTTCGCAAAGTTCGCCGCGCTCTCCCTGCTCGCTGCTGCGATCACGAAGAAGGACGCGTTGCTCGACAACTTCTGGCACGTGTTCGTGCCCGTCACGGTGATCCTGGGCACGGTCTCTGCGTTGCTCCTCGCGCAACCGGACTTCGGAAACATCGTCCTGATCACCCTGCCTGCATTCGCAATGCTCGCCGCGTCGACGGTGCCGATGCGGTTCGTGTTCGGCCTCGGATCGATGGGTTCACTCCTGCTCGTGATCTTCGCTATGTCGGCTGACTACCGGAAGGCGCGCCTCCTCAGCTTCCTGAACCCGTTCGATGCGCCACAGGGCGCTGGCCTTCAGGCAGTCCAGAGCATGGTTGCGCTCGGAACGGGTGGCCTGTTCGGCGTTGGGCTCGGCCAGAGCAGAGCGAGATGGTCCTGGCTCCCGAATGCGCACACCGACTTCATCTTCGCGATCATCGGCGAGGAGACCGGGTTCGCCGGAGCCCTGATGGTGATCGTGCTGTTCGCGTTCCTCGCGATCGTCGGTGTGTCGATCGCGTACCACGCCCGAGACCGGTACGGGCGACTGCTTGCCATCGGCATCGTGGCGTGGCTCACCATCCAGGCGCTCGTGAACATCGGTGGCGTGGTCGCTGTGCTTCCCATCACAGGCGTCCCGTTGCCGTTCATCTCCAACGGCGGGAACGCGATGCTTGTCAACCTCTTCGCCGTCGGCGTGCTGATCAACATCAACCGATCGACTCCGGCGAGCCCCCAAAGCGGGTCGTAGCCGTGGCCGTTGCATTCGCCGCCGCAGGCTCGGGTGGGCATGTGTTCCCTGCCCTCGCGGTCGCCGGCGAACTCCATCGTCGCGGCATCCCGAAGGAAGATCTGGTGTTCTTCGGAGGCGACCGGATGGAAGCGACGACGGTTCCCGAGGCTGGCTACCCGTTCGTTGGCGTCGACATCCGAGGGCTGCGCCGCAGCGCGTCGATCGACAACCTCTCGCTGCCGAACAAGGTCCGCCGTGCCCGCAATGTCATCGCGTCCGAAGCCAGGGCACGCGGTATCCGGGTGGTGGTCGTCTTTGGCGGGTACGTCGCGGTCCCTGCCGCGTTGGCGGCTTCGAAGCTTCGGTTGCCGCTGGTCGTCCATGAAGCGAACGCGGTGCCTGGGCTTGCCAACAAGTTCATCGCTCGGAGGGCTCGGAACGTGTTCGTGTCGTTCGAGGGCGCTCGCCGGGCTTTCCGGCACGCAGAGCTCATCGGCAGCCCGCTCCGGTCGACGATTGCGGCCTTCGACCGGGACGCACTGCGTTCGAGAGCGCGCCGTCGGTACGGGATGCCGGAGGAGGGCCCTGTCCTCGGTGTCATCGGAGGGAGCCTCGGTGCCTCGTTCCTCAACGATGTCGCGGCGATCCTCGGACATGACCACGCCCGATCGTTCGGCATCGTGCAGACGACGGGAGCGATTCACCACGAATCGATAGCGGCGGACGCCGCGTCGGAACCTCGATGGACCACCCTCGGGTTCGAGCCGGACCTTCAGGATCTGTATGCCGCGGCCGACCTCGTGCTCTGCCGTGGAGGTGCCATCTCGGTGTCAGAGGTTCAGGCGACCCGTACCCCGGCCGTTGTCGTCCCGCTTCCCGCGGGGGGCGGATACCAGAGGGAGAACGCTGCCGATCTCGTGGCGACCGGCGGTGGCATTGTCGTCGAGCAGACGACGCCCGAGGAGATCGCAGAGGTGGTGCGGTCGCTTCTCGACGACGAAAACGCCCTCGCTCGGATGAGAGCTTCGACACCCGCTGTCGACCACATGGCAGCGGCAGCGGTGATCGCGGATCGAATCGAGGAGCTCATCGATGCGTAGCCCATCAAGCGTCCCCGAGGTCGTTCACATCGTCGGTGCGGGAGGAGCCGGTATGTCGGGCCTCGCGAAGCTGTTGCGCCAACTCGGCCGAACCGTCACCGGATCCGATCTCAAGCCCGGAAGAATGCTCGATGCGCTCGCCGATGTCGGGGTCGAGACGTGGATTGGCCACCAGCCAGAGCGGGCGGCCGCCGCGTCGCTCGTCGTGTGCTCATCAGCGGTCCCCGAGAGGGACCCGGAATTGGTGGCCGCGAGGAAAGCGGGTGTCGACGTTTGGCAGCGCCCGAAGCTCCTCGCGGCACTCACATTGGCAAACCCCGCAATCGGGTGCGCGGGCACCCACGGCAAGACGACCTCGAGCGCACTCACCGTCACCGCGCTCACGGGCACAGGCAACGACCCCTCGTATCTCGTCGGCGGCGAGATGCTCGGCTTCAACACGGGTGCCCACGCGGGAGCCGGGAATGCGTTCGTCCTCGAGGCTGACGAGGCATTTGGAACCTTCCGCCATCTCTCTCTTTCCTCGATGCTCGTCACGAACATCGAAGCCGACCACCTCGACCATTACGGGACGGTCGCCGCGGTGGAGGATGCCTTCGCGCAGGTTGCGAGTGCGGTCGACGGCCCGGTTGTCGGGTGTATCGACGACGCGGGTGTCCGGAGGCTCATGCAGCGCGTCGATGTGGTGACGTACGGGCGCCATCCGTCTGCCAGGTGGAACATCGCCGACCTCAGGCACGAGGGCGGGGGAGTGCGATTCACGCTTGCTGGCCCGGACGCCGACGCAGAGGTGCAACTCCGCAAACCGGGCAACCACCTGGCGTCGAACGCTGCCGGAGTCCTCGCTCTCCTCGGCGAGAACGGACATGATGTCGTTGCAGCGGCCGAGGCATTGGAATCGTTCGCGGGCGTGAGAAGGCGGTACGAGATCCGGTCCGAGAACGCAGGCATCACGGTCGTGGACGACTATGCCCACCATCCCACGGAAGTTGCCGCGACGATCGAGGCCGCGACCCTCGGGACCCGGGGCAAGGTGATCGCCGTGTTCCAGCCGCATCGATACAGCCGGACCGCCGATCTCGGCGTCGACTTCGGTGCCCCGTTGGCTTCGGCGGACGAAGTCGTGATCACCGACGTCTACGCCGCCGGTGAAGTCCCGATGATCGGCGTCTCCGGGCGCATCGTGGCGGTGGCAGCTGAGGCAGCAGGCGCGTCCGTCACTTATGTGCCACACATCAGGGACGCGGTGCCGGTGGTCGACGCGCTCGCATCGGAGGGGGACACGGTGCTCCTCCTCGGGGCAGGCGACATCGGAAGCATCGCGCCGGATCTCTCGATCGCGTTCGAGGCACGGACATGATCTCGCACGAAGCCGTCTCAAAGGATGTTCCCCTGGCGCCGATGACGACCTACAAGGTCGGCGGGCCCGCCGACTGGTATGCCGAGCCGAAGGACCTCGAGGAGCTGCGGGCGATCCTCGCCGAGGTTCCCGTGGACCTCCCCGTCACCGCGATCGGCCGCGGCAGCAACCTCGTGGTGTCCGATGATGGCGTCCGCGGCCTGGTGATCCGCCTCGGTGTCGGGTTTGCCGCCATCGACGCGACACGCCCGGAGGTGGTCGCCGGTGGTGGAACGCCCCTGCCCGTGCTTGCGCGCACGGCGACGGCGGCGGGCCGAGGTGGACTCGAGTTCTACGTGGGCATCCCCGGTTCGGTCGGGGGAGCTGTGCGGATGAACGCCGGTGGGCACGGCTCGAGTACCCGAGAGGTCCTCGATCACGCTCTCGTTCTCGACGTCAGGACGAGGTCACTCGACCGACGGACACCAGACGAGCTCGAGCTCTCGTACAGGCACAGCAACCTGACGGATGACGACCTCGTCGTCCAGGCGACGTTTGCCACCACCTCGGTCGATCCCGAGGAGGGTGAGCAACTCCTCCGCGAGATCACGAGGTGGCGCAAGGAGCACCAGCCGGGAGGGACGCTCAACGCGGGGTCCGTGTTCAAGAACCCGGAGTCTGACGCCGCCGGAGCCATCATCGACCGGCTCGGCTTGAAAGGTCATGCGATCGGTCCGGTGTCCGTCTCGACCCTTCACGCCAACTTCATGGTGGCGACGAGGGACGCGACCGCGACCGACATCGCCCGGTTCGTCGCTGACATCCGCGATCGGGTGGAGTCGGCGACGGGTGTCCGACTCGAGCCTGAGATTCGCTTCCTGGGGGACTTCGATGGAGCAATCTGAGGTCGCCATGGACTCACGACTCGCGGAACGTCGCCGAGGCGTGTCCGAGGACAACGCGAGGCGACGCCTGAAATGGGTGTTGATCGCGCTCGCGGTCGTGCTCTCGGTCGCGGGAGGGGCGTGGCTCATCCAGAGCCCCGTGTTGTCGATTCGAACGGTCGAGGTGTCCGGCGCCGTCCGGTCAAATCCAGACGCCATCGTGGACCGCCTGGAGTCGGGGGTCGGAACGCCGACGATCAAGGTCAACAGCGCCGAGTTGCGCCAGGCGATCCTCGAAGATCCGTGGGTCAGGGATGTCCGGGTCTCGGTGCTGTGGCCGGGCACGATCGTCGTCGACGTCATCGAACACGATCCGGTCACGGTCGCTCAACGGGGCGGCGATTGGTTCTCGATCACGGTGGACGGAACGATCGTCGAGAAGGTCGACGCGCCCGGCGCGTCCGATCACGCGGTCGCGATCGACGTTGGTGACACGGCCGTGGGGGAGAGCACGGCGGACGCGGATGTGATTGGCGCAGTTGCCTTCATCGAGAACCTCCCTGACGACCTGCGGATGGGAACGGTCGTGCAACGAGGCGATGCGGGGCTCGTGACGGCCGTCGCGGGCCACCTCGTGATCCTGGGAGGGTCGCGAGACATGGCGATGAAGGCGAAGGTGCTCACCGCGCTGATCGCGGATGGCCTCAAACCCGGCGTCACGGTGAACCTGTTGTCCCCGTCGCGCCCGGCGGTGAGCGACCCTGAACCTCAACCAGAGCCTGAGGGATAGGTCCTCCGCGAGCCTTTCGCGGTGGCTAGTGTTCACGGTCAGACCAGGGAGGAACTACCGATGGCGACGGAGACGGGAATGCCACCCAGCACATATCTCGCAGTGATCAAAGTGGTCGGTGTTGGCGGCGGTGGCGTCAACGCGGTCAACCGGATGATCGATATGGGTGTCGGCGGCGTTGAGTTCATCGCGATCAACACCGACGCCCAAGCGCTTCTGATGTCGGATGCCGACGTCAAGCTCGACATCGGCAGGGATTCGACCCGCGGGCTCGGAGCAGGCGCCAACCCCGAGGTCGGGCGCGAGGCAGCTGAGGAGCACCGCGACGAGATCGAGGACGCGCTCAACGGTGCGGACATGGTCTTCATCACCGCAGGCGAGGGAGGCGGCACCGGAACGGGCGCAGCCCCAGTGGTCGCCGAAGTTGCCCGCGCTGTCGGCGCCCTCACCGTCGGTGTGGTCACACGTCCATTCGGCTTCGAGGGCCGTAGGCGCTCAGTACAGGCCGAACAGGGCATCCAGTCACTCAAGGATGCAGTCGACACGCTCATCATCATCCCGAACCAGCGCCTCATCGAGATCGCAGAGCCGTCGATGGCGGTCACCGACGCGTTCCGGATGGCGGACGAGGTTCTCACCGCGGGTGTCCGTGGAATCAGCGAGCTGATCACCACCCCGGGACTCATCAACGTCGACTTCGCCGACGTCAAGACCGTGATGTCCGATGCAGGCTCCGCGGTGATGGGGATCGGGATTTCGAGCGGTGACAGCCGAGCGCCCCAGGCCGCGGCCAAGGCAATCGACAGCCCCCTGCTCGAAACCTCCATGGAGGGGGCCCGCGGCGTGCTGCTCTCGATCGCGGGCCCCAAGGACATGACGCTCCACGAGGTCAATGCCGCCGCGTCGCTCGTCGCAGAGCACTCGGACAGCGATGCCAACATCATCTTCGGGTCGATCATCGACGAGACGCTCGGCGACGAGATGCGTGTGACGGTCATCGCAGCGGGATTCGATGCCGACAGACGCGGAAGCTTCACGACGCAGGCGATGCCGCAGCGCCGTCGCCCGTCGATCCTCGACGACGGTCCTGCCGACGGGGGTCCGGACGGCACTGACGAAATGGACATCCCGGGCTTCGTGCAGGGATGATCCGGTCGGAGGCGATCCCGAACGTCGCCTTCGGAACCCGCAAGGACGGCGACGGCCGCAGCGATATCGCCGCGCGCCTGCAGATCTCGGCGGAACTCGACATCCCATCGGACTGGGCGACGATCTCCCAGGTCCATGGCGCGCACGTCGTCGAGGCCGACCACGCCGGAGCACTCGGGGACGCTGACGCCGTCTTGACGCACAGGTCGGCGCTTCCCATCGCGATCGCGACCGCTGACTGCGTTCCCATAGGGCTGGCAGGGCTCGACAGCATTGCCCTGGTGCACGCGGGGTGGCGTGGTGTCGCGGCAGGGGTCATCGACGCGGCCCTCTCGCACATGGCTGACCGAGGCGATCCGGCGACGGTTGCCGTGATCGGGCCACACATCGGCGACTGCTGCTACGAGGTCGGCGACGAAGTGGTCAAGGCTGTCGGCGTGTCGTATCGGTCGAACACGAGGAAGGGCACGCAGAGCGTGAGCCTCCTCGCAGCGGTCAGGGACCAACTCGGCGCGATCGAGACCGAGACGCTGTTCTCCTGCACCCTCGAAGACGATCGTTTCGCGTCGCATCGGAGGGACGGGACGAAAGACCGACAGATCGCGGTGGCATGGCTGTGACCGGCTTCTCCGAAGTCAACGCCCGAATCGACGCGGCCTGCACGAGGGCTGGCGTCGGCCGCGACGCCGTGCGACTCGTCGTCGTCTCGAAGACGCAGCCCGATGAGTCGGTTCGCGAGGTCTACGACGCGGGTCAGCGGGTCTTTGCGGAGAACCGCGAGCAGGGACTCCGCTCCCGCTTCGAATCGGACCTGCCTGTCGACATCGAATGGCACTTCGTCGGACCGCTTCAGTCGCGCAAGACGCAATCGGTTGCCGACCGCTGTGCGCTGCTGCACTCGCTCGACCGGCCGAAGCTGGCGCGCCTGTGGGGCGAGAAGAGCGATGTGCCGGCGCTCATCCAGTTCAACCTCGCCATGGAGCCTCAGAAGTCCGGCTATCGACCAGCGGACGCGGATCGCGTCATCGACGATGTCCTCGAAGCAGGGGTCCGAGTGCGAGGGGTCATGGCGATCCCCCCGGTGGCCGACGAACCAGACGACGTCCGTCCGTGGTTCGCGTCCCTACGGGACATATACGACCGATACCGCGATCGATACCCGGGAATCGACGTCTGTTCGATGGGCATGACCGACGATTTCGAGGTCGCCATCGAAGAGGGTTCCAACATGGTGCGCATCGGACGGGCTATCTTTCCGGGGCACGAGGCATGACTGCTGCAACGAATCGATGGAGTAGGTAGCAATGGCGTCACTGTGGGACAAGACCTTGTTCTATCTGGGCTTGGTCGACGAGGAACAGGGCGACGATGTCATGGTCGACGGGGGCCCGGATGTTCGGACGGTCGGTGACACCCCCCAAGCGCCGAGCGGATCGCAGTCTGTCACCGATCTCGTGAGGCCCCCTGGCTCCGGAGTCGCGGGTCGCCGCGTCGAGCCGCCGCCAGCGACGCGTCGGCTCATGTCGGACGACAGGGAGCAGGCAGAGTCAGGTGTGTACGTGCATCCCACGGCGACGGACCATCGAAACCGCCGATTCGAACCTGAGTCGCAGATCATCGCAGCGCGCAACTTCTCCGACGCCCAGAATCTCGCAGACGCCGTGAGAGCCGGACGAACGGTTGTCCTCGACCTCCGATCCACAGAGCCAGAGATGGTTCGGCGCATCGTCGACTTCGCTTCGGGCCTCGTCTACGCACTCGACGGGAGGATGGCGAAGACGACGCAGGGCGTCATCCTCGTGTCGCCGACAGGCGTGAGCCTCGGCATCGCGGAGCAGGAGCGCCTCGCGGCCCTCGGCCTCTACGCGACACACGGCTGACGTGGGGCTCATCAGGCAGGTCATCCAGCTCTTCACCCTGGCAATGCTTGCCTGGATCGTGCTGTCGTACATCGTGGCGTTCGGCAGGGTCGCCTACGACCACCCGGTCCGGAAGGTCTACGACTTCCTCTCGAAGATCATCGAGCCGGTCCTCAGACCGATCCGGGCGGTCATTCCCCCAGTGCGCGTCGGCGGGACGGCACTCGACCTGTCTCCGCTGATCCTCATCATCGGCCTCCAGCTCATCGCTGGCCTGCTTCCCGCCTAGGCGTCGACCGCCTCGAGGGAGAAACACAGCGAGTGGCCGACGAGGTCGCATACCGGAACCTGTAGGTGTTCCACCTCCTCGATCCGCGTCGCGAGCACCTCGCCCGCGATCAGGTCGGCGTGGTCCGTGAGCGCCCGACGGACGAGCTCATCTCCCGATGCCCACGTCATGGCCACCCGGTCGGTGACGTCGAGATCCATCGCACGTCGCTCGTTCTGCACACGGTTGACGATCTCTCGGGCGAGACCTTCGACCTCGAGGTCCTCGTCGACCTCGGTCTCGAGCGCGACTGACAAGGAGCCCTCGGTGGCGACGACGGTGCCGTGGCGGGGTGTGCGGGTGACGACGAGGTCGTCCGCCGAGATCTCGACACCTTCCACGTGGGTCGTGGAGCCGTTGAGCAGCTCGCCGATGTCCTCGTGCGTCAGCTCGGTGATCGCCACTGCCACGTCCTTCGTCTTCGAGCCGAGCCGCGGGCCGAGCATCTTGAAATCTGCCTTCGCCGAGAGGTCGACCAACCCGGCTTCGTCGGCGTGCACCTCGACCCGACGGACGTTGAGCTCCTCGGCGATGAGCGCCGCGTGGCTCTTGATCGCTGCGGTCTCTGACGGGTCCCTGGTGACCGCGGTCACCACCGACAGCGGCTGGCGCACCCGCAGGTCCTGTGTCTTGCGCAGGCCGCGGCCGAGCGTCACCACGGTGCGCACGATCTCCATCGCCGACTCGAGGTCACGGTCGATCAGGTCCGTGTCGGCGACGGGGTAGTCGACGAGGTGGACGCTTGCAGGAGCGCTTGCATCGACCGATCGCACGAGCCCTTGATAGATCTCCTCGGTCACGAACGGAAGGAACGGCGCGGCCACCTTCGCGAACGTGACGAGGACCTCGTAGAGCGTTGCGAACGCTGCGAGCTTGTCCGCGTCGTCGCCCTGTCCTCGATGTGCCCAGAACCGCCTCCGACTCCGACGGATGTACCAGTTCGTCAGATGGGACACAAAGCCGATGATCGGGGGGATCACGGCGAAGAGCCGGTACTCCTCCATTTCGTCGTTCACATCGGCGATGAGGCTCTGGAGGACGCTGATGATCCATCGATCGATCTCCGACCGCTCCGCAACGGGCGGCGCGTGTTGTAGGTCGGCGATGGTGATGCCATCGGCATCCGCGTAGGTCGTGAAGAACGAGTAGGAGTTCCAGAGGGGGAGCAGCACGGTCCGCACGACCTCCCTGACACCCGGCTCGGAGAACTGGAGCGGCTCGCCCCTGACGACGGGAGAGTTGATCAGGTAGGCGCGCAGTGCATCCGCGCCGAACTCGTCGAGGACGTGGCTCGGGTCCGGATAGTTCTTGAGCGACTTGGACATCTTCCGCCCGTCCTCGGCGAGGATCATCCCGGTCACCACGCAATTCTGGAAGGGTGCCTCGTCGCGGATCGCCGCGGCGAGCACGAGAAGGGTGTAGAACCATCCGCGCGTCTGGTCGAGGCCCTCCGCGATGAAGTCAGCGGGGAACCGCCGCTCGAAACGTTCCTTGTTCTCGAACGGGTAGTGGATCTGTGAGAACGGCATCGACCCGCTCTCGAACCAGCAGTCGAGCACTTCGGGAACCCGGTGCATCGTCCCGTCGCACTCCGGGCATGAGAACGTGATCTCGTCGACGAAGTGCTTGTGGAGGTCTTCGACGAGGGTCCCAGAGCGTTCAGCGAGGTCCTGTCGGCTCCGCACGCACACCGTGTGCTCGCCAGAGTCGCACTCCCAGACGGGAATCGTGGACCCCCAGTAGCGGTTCCGGCTGATCGCCCAGTCCCTCGCGCCCTCCAGCCAGTTCCCGAAGCGGTTCGATCCGATGGCCTGGGGCACCCACCGAATGGTGTTGTTCGCGGCGACGAGCCGATCCCGGATCGACTCCACCGCGACGAACCACGTCGGGATCGCCTTGTAGATGAGGGGTGTCTCCGTGCGCCAGCAGAACGGATACGAGTGGCGGATCTGCGTGCGATGAACGAGGTGGCCCGACGCCTTCATCAGGTCGATCAGCGCTGCGTCTGCATCCTTGACGTTCTGTCCGGCGACCTCCGGGACCTCGTCGGTGAACCGCGCCTCTGCGTCCACGGGATCGACGATCACGGGGATTCCAGCGGCCTGGAGGGCCAGGAAGTCGGCCTCGCCATACGCAGGTGCCATGTGAACGAGGCCGGTCCCCTCATCAGTCGACACATCGTCCGACGAGACGACCACAAAGGCGCCCTGTTCTGCCATGTTCGCGAAGTAGGGGAACACGGGCTCGTATCGAACACCGAGGAGGGCGTCACCCATGGCGACCGTCAGCACCTCGGCCGCGTCGCCGACCACGGACCCCACGAGTCCCTCGGCCACCCAGACGACATCGCCGTCTCCGGTTCGCACTCTGGCGTACGGCAGGTCCCGCCCGACGGCGATCGCGAGGTTCGACGGCACCGTCCACGGGGTCGTCGTCCAGAAGAGGAGGTGGTCGCCCTTCCTCACGACGTCGTTGCCCTCGACGATCTCGACCGCAACCGTGATCGCGGGATCGTCGACGTCCCGGTAATCGAGGTTCGCTTCGAAGTTCGAGAGCGGCGTCGTGGCACCGTACGAATAGGGGAGCACCTTGAAATCCTTGTAGATGAGGCCTCGGTCCCAGAGTTCCGCGAACACCCACCACACGGACTCCATGAAGTCCACATCCATGGTCCTGTAATCGTCGTCGAAGTCGACCCAGCGGCCGATGCGGCGCGTGATGTCGTACCACTCGGTCGTCACCTGGTTGACCATCGCCCGGCACGCCTCGTTGAATTCGAACACGCCGAGTTTCTGGATCTCGGCGGGCCCCGAGACTCCGAGCTGCTTTTCGACCTCCATCTCGACCGGGAGGCCGTGGGTGTCCCAACCGAAGCGGCGTTCGACACGCCTTCCGCGCATCGTCCAGTACCGCGGCACGATGTCCTTCACCACTCCTTGGAGGATGTGGCCGTAGTGCATTGCGCCGGTCGCGAACGGGGGGCCGTCGTAGAACGTGTACTCCGTGTCCGCCTCACGGATGTCGACGGATGCGGCGAATGCGTCGATGTCGTCCCAGAATGCCAGCACCCGCTCGTCGAGCGCGGGGAAATCGACGGAGGGCCCGACCTTCGGGAAACGTGCCGTCTCGTGGTTGCCTGTCACGATCTCATCCTCGTCCTTCACCTTTCGGTGCCGGGACGGGGGAACCGCGGTACCACCCGGCTTGCCGGCGATTGCCAGCCGCTTCGTTGTGCCCGTGTCGTGGGCCAGACGGCGAGGTCTACCTCCCCGGGGCCCGGGGACTCTTCTCGCGGCTCGGAGGTGATGTCCAGAGGGTGTGCAATGCCGGGCTCACACTGTCCCCGACTCGCTCTGATCGCACGGGACCGTCTGGCGCGTCCTCGTCACAGCGTCGGCGCAGCATAACGGCCGCAGGCGTATGGTCGCAGCATGGATTCGATGATCCGAGCCAGCGAAGACGGCGTGGTGGTCGCCGTCGCCGTGGTCCCCGGTGCCAGGCGCGAAGGGATCGTGGGCCCGCACGGAAGCCGCATCAAGGTTCGCGTCTCCGCACCGCCGGAGCGGGGAAAGGCGAATGAGGCCGTGGTGGCTCTCCTGGTGGAGGCCACCGGCGCCGATTCGGGCGAGGTCGTCTCCGGGCACGGCCATCGTTTCAAGGTTGTCCGTCTCGACGGCATCGACGTCGCGCAGGCGAATCGAGCGCTCGATGTGCGGTGAACAACGCCCCCATGGTGCTACATTCCCGCTCCAGCCAGGGGAGGACGCATGGCCAGGAAACTTGCCAAGTCAACACTTGCCCGGCTCAAGCGGAAGCTTGAGAGCGAGCAGACGCGCCTTGCGGCCATCATCGAAGAACACGAACGCGAGCGGGAACAGAGCAAGATCGCCGAGGGATCTGCCGACCGCAGCGCCGATCCCGACAACGTCGATGGCGGGGCCATCGAAGTCGAGATGGAGATCGACCAGGCGATGGTGCAGAACGCGAGGGAGCTGCTTGCGAGGGTCAATCACGCCCTCGACCGCATGGAGAAGGGCCTCTACGGAATATGCGAAGTGACGGGGAAATCGATCCCGGTGGCACGCCTGGAGGCGCTGCCGTACGCGACGACGACGGTGGACGCGGCAAACAGGGTCTGAATCTCCGCCTTCTGGCGTTCGCGGTGGCGGGCGTCGTGGTGCTCGTCGACCAGCTCACCAAGTGGTGGGCCCTCAACGCACTCGCTGACGGGCCGATCGTCGTGGTCGACGGCTTCTTCCAATTCCGGCTGACCTTCAACTCGGGGGCGTCGTTCTCGATGTTCACCCAGGCGGGCCCGGTGATCGCGATCGTCGCGTTCGGCGTGATCGGGTTGATTCTCTTCGTGCTCGGGGATGCGTCGCACCGAATAGAGGCAGTGTCGCTCGGTCTCGTGCTCGGCGGAGCTGTCGGCAACCTCGTGGACAGGCTGTTCCGGGGCGACGGTGCCTTCAGCGGCAAGGTGATCGACTTCATCGACTTCTCCTTCTTCGCGACGTTCAACGTCGCGGATGCTGCAATCACGATCGGCGTCATCCTCCTGCTCGGAGCGACCTTCCTCAGACGCACATGAGCGCGTTACGGCTCACCGTGCCCGGCCGCCTCGCAGGCGAACGCGCAGACAAGGTCGTCGCAGAGCTCACCGGCGAGTCCCGCTCCACGGTGCGCCGGGCCTTCGACGCGGGCGCCGTGACCGTCGGGGGCGAGGCCATCAAGCCGAAGGACCGCCTCTCCGAGGATGTGGCTGTGGAAGTCGACACAACCTTTGCTCCGCCTCCCATCGAGGCCGACGCGTCCGTGCCGTTCGAGGTACTCCTCGAGCGAGATGACTACCTCGTGATCGACAAGCCCATCGGCGTCGTCGTCCACCCGACGTCGCCGCGGTCGTCTGGCACCCTCGTCCACGGCCTCATTGACCGTTTCCCGGAGATCCGGGGCGTCGGACAGGACGGGCGGTGGGGAATCGTGCACCGCCTCGATCGTGATACGTCCGGTCTCATGGTCGTGGCGCGCACGCACAACGGTTACGAAGCGTTCTCGGAGATGATGCGAGGGCGCCAAGTCGGCCGCGAATACCTCGCGTTGGCGGCTGGGCTCTTCGGCGCGGCAACGGGGACGATCGACGCGCCGATCGCGAGGGATCCGAAGCACGCGAACCGCATGGCCCTCGACCGTGCGGGACGGCGAGCCGTGACGCACTATCGACGGCTCGCGGCGTGGGAGCTCCACGACGCGACGCTTCTGTCGGTGCGGCTCGAGACCGGGCGCACGCACCAGATCCGCGTTCACCTGAAGTCGATCGACCATCCGGTCATCGGCGACCGGACGTACGGTCGCCCCAGATCCGTCGGTGATCCGCGTCGCCCGTGGCTGCACGCGAGGCGCCTGACGTTCGTGGACCCGTTCATCGCGGAAGAGGTCGAGGTCGTCTCAGCCCTGCCGGATGATCTGGCAACTACGCTTCGCGATCTCGGCGAGCCCGATGTGGGGGAGGTCGACATCGACGAACTCGGATCGGGCGGAGGGGATCACGCGTGACCGTTCACTACGAGCGCCTTTCGAACCTCGATGCGAGCTTTCTCGCGCTCGAGTCGCGGTCGACCCACATGCACGTCGGTGCCGTGGCGGTCTTCGGCCCGGGGCCAACGACGTCCGACGATGGCGTGGACATCGGAACGATCCGATCGCTCATCGCATCGAGGCTCGACCGGATTCCCCGGTATCGGCAGAGGCTCGCCACCGTCCCCGTGGAAGGCCACCCTGTATGGGTGGACGACGAGCAGTTCCACCTCGACTATCACGTCAGGCACATCGCGCTTCCGCACCCTGGTGGGGATGAGCAACTCAGGGAGTTCGTCGGCAGGAACATGTCCCAGCAGCTCGACCGATCCCGCCCGTTGTGGGAGCTGGCCGTGGTCGAGGGACTCGAGAGCGGTGGGTTCGCGATCGTCTCGAAGATTCACCACTGCATGATCGATGGAATCTCAGGTATCGATCTCATGGCGGTGCTGCTCGACTTCAGCCCCGACTTCGAGATCACGCCCGCTGAGGAGTGGGAGCCGCGTCCCGCGCCGAACGGCACGGAACTTGCAGTCAAGGAGATTTCCCGGTCGGTGTCGCGGGTTATTGCCAGCGTCAGCGACCTCTCCCAGCTCGGCGCGAACCTCGGCGAGGTCGTCGAGGAGT
>QJWC01000029.1 GCA_003235475.1 Acidimicrobiia bacterium
CCGCTCTCCGGACGGCGAGACCTTCACTATCTGGCTGTCGTGTCCGTCCGACGCGAGATACAGATCGACGCCGTCCCACGCAACGCACGGCACCTCCAACCCTCCATCCGCTCCGGAGAGGAATCCGATCTCATGCGGCGGTCCTCCGGCGAGCGGTTGCAGGATCCACAGGTCGTCGTTCTGGTAGGCCTCCAACCGCAAGATCGCGTGGAACTCCTCGTTCCACTCGATCACGTCGTAGAGCTGCATGACCCCAGCCCAGCTGTCGAAGTCGTCGGTCTCGAGTACCAGACTTCCCTCACCCTCGACGACCCTCACTGGCTGGGAATCTGCGTTTGCGACCCACCAGATGGCCGCCGTGCTCTCATGCGGGCCCTCACCTCCGGTGGCCTGGAACACGAGACCCCATGGCCCGGCCACGAGTCCGGCGAGACCGTCATCCGTGAGACGCCTCTCGGTACCGTCGATCCAGTCGAAGACCGTCGCGCCCTCGGGGCCGTACCCGACGACCTCGCCGCGCTCCACAGACCAGCCGTCGACGAAACTCACCCCGGATTCCCCTTCGTCTCCGTCGTCAACCGTTGGGGGTTGCTGCTCATCCGGGTACTCGTAGGAGTCGTCGTCCGGCGCTTCGGGCTCGACGACCGATGGTGGATGATCCCCGACCGTCGACGTCGTGACCGTCGTTGGGTCCGGATGAGGCATGGTTGAGGTTCCATCCTGCAGCTCGTCGCCGCACCCCGCGATGGCAAGCACCACGGTAATGAACAGGCCAGCTCGCGCGAACCTACGCATCATCGTCCCCTCTCTCGACCGGCGTCTTCCTGAAGAACAGCAGCCACAACGCAACCGCCCCGAGCACCATCAGCGATAGCGCAATCGCAGTCGATTGCAGGAGGGCGACCCCATCCGCCTCGTCGCCTTCGTAGGTCGGGATCTCTCCAAAAGCAGCCTCCCTCGCCTCGCCGAACGATTTGGGCGCCTCAGTGGCGCTCGGAGCGATTTCGACCGTCGCAGGAAGTTGGATAATGCGACCTTCGGCAGACGGAAGGGTCGATAGCTGCCTGGCCTCGCCGGAATGGGGATCCGTCGCCCACAGGGTCCCACCATGGTCGATCGTGTAGAACAGGCCGTCAATCACCGTTGGCCAACCTTCGCCCCAGGGCGACCACTCTCCCACAAGGTCGAGACTCGAGGCATCGAACAGCTGTACGAACCCGTCCTTCTCGCCCGGGATCTCGTCGTCGGATCCCTCCTCATGGGTGTGGTAGCTCAGCACGAAGGCGACCGTCTCGTCGTCGATGAAGGCGACGGTCCCGGCCTCCACCATCTGTGACCGCGCGACCAGTGGTTCGTCCGACTCGAGGTCGAAGACGGAGAGGAAGTAGGTCACGTCACCCTCGTCAGTCAGATTCGCGTCCATGGCGGCAGCGAAACGTCCCGACGGACTCATGGCGAATCCCTCGATGAAAGGCCCCGAATACCGTTCCCGGGTGCCTTCGTACTCATGGACAAGGCGTACCTCACCGGACACGAGGTCGATCGCGTACACGGACGACGTGCCGTTCCCAAGCGTCAGCACGGCCACGTCTCCGCGGGCCTCGAAGAACCCTCCTTCGCCCGCGTCGATCTCGGTCAGCTTGTCCAGGCCGCTGGGAGTGCGTCGGTAGATCACACCTACGTCGGACCCGTAGTCCTCGAACTCCTCCCCCGCTTCCTCTTCCTCGACGGTGAAGTCCGGCTCCTCGAAAGAGGTTCCGACGAGGATGAACTCGGATCCGGCTTCGTCCGTGCATACGACGTGGTTGAAGTAGGTGTGCACACCATCGGGTTCGTCGACCTCCAGCGTCGTCGATTCGACGATCTCCAGAGTGTGGAGATCGCGTATGAACAGATCTCGATCCGGGACCAGCTCGACCATGACTTCACCCCCGGGACACACGCTCGCGCTCGACCACCAGCCCTCCGGGCTCGACGGAGGTCCGTATCCGACAATGTTCGCGTCGGCATCGAGCGCGATCACACCCACCGATCCGAACGAGCCGAGGACCAGCATCGATGCCAGACCTCCTTGCACGACAACCTCGGGCAGACCGGATGAGGCACTCCGCAGTGCGTCGCCGTCGATCCGATCGCAGAGTCCTCCCTGGAGCGGGGTCTGGATCTCGCGGACGAAGACGCCCGAGCGTTGACCAAGCTCTAGTTCGAACCCGCACGATGCGCCGTACGCGGAAGACGCCATCTCGACGACGTCACCGAGGTCGCCTTTGACCCACTCGTCCACCTCGAATACGACCAGCACGTCGAGCCACTCTGACGGATGCTTGATGGGGCGGATGTCGACGACTGTCCCCACGAACGCGGCGGGAACTTCGTCAAGCGTACGAATCGCGTCCGGCGGCATGCAGCTGCAAGCCTTCGCCGGGGCAGCCGGAGCGAATACGGCGGCGAACGAGAGAACAACGAGGATCGCAGAGAGACCGAGGTGTGCAAGTCGTTGAATTCTGCGGGCGTGCTCCATGGTTCTCCTCTCGAACCTACGTGCCTTAGACGTACTCCACCAGCCCTTCGCTGACACGCAGACGAAGAAAATCCGGTCCGTGTCAGCGAACTGTTGCTCTGCGGCGTCTCATGGTTGTGAAGGCTGACGCGCGCATTGATTCGCATGGGGTCATATCGGTAAGGTTTGCCACGGGAGACCGGGACAACTCGTGGACCTCGACCCATATTCGGGAGCACCGTCCGGGAAGAACGTCGATTCTCCTGGGTTCTCGGACACAGAACGCGACGACCGCGTGTACCGCGCGTACGCCGACGAGTTGACGCGCTTCGCAAACTCCATGGTCGGACCGGATCTCGCGCCGGACATCGTGTCGTCTGCGGTGCTGCGCGTCTTCACCTCGAGGGCGTGGAAGAGCGTGACGAACGAACGGGCATATCTCTACAAGGCGGTCGCGAACGAGGCCAGATCGCACCACCGTTCCGCTACCCGACGACGCGCCCGTGAACAGCGCGTTGCGGTTCCCGACCGTACGGAGATGCCGGAGCTTCGTCCGGATGTGGCGGCAGCGCTTGCGATCCTCAGCACTCAGCAGCGTGCGGTGGCCTTCCTGACCTATTTCATGGACCAGGACGAATCGACCGTGGGCGAACTGCTCGGTATCTCATCAGGCTCGGTTCGGAAACACCTCGGGCGCGCCCGCGACAAGTTGAGGGAGGTGCTCGATGCCTGACGACCACCTCGATGACCGGATCCGAGAGCTGTTCGCCGAACTCGACGCCGCTGCTCCGCCTGCGCCACCGCGTCCTGCGATCGTAGGGCCCTCACCGGCCCGCTGGTTGCGGGTGGCGCTGCCCGCGGCAGCAACCGCGGCGGTCGTGCTCGTTGCCGTCGTCGTCGTGGTTCTGTCGCCCAGCCAGGACAGCAGCGACGCCGCCGCCGAGACCACCACCACCGTCATGGCCGCGCCCGAAACCACTGTGTCAGCGGCCGAAACGACGACGAGCGTCGCGGCGGAGGACCATGACCTCTTCGTCGCCATGGAACTCGGCCGCTTCTGCCGGAACCTCTCGGACGCCATCGCTGAGACAGGGGTCTTCGAAGCCGTCGACGCTGGCTTGTACGAAGACGCATTCCTCGCCATGGTCATACCGGTCGAACAATTCACAACTGACATCGATCACCTCGAGGTCTACGAGTCGTATCCCCGCATCCTCGATGCAGTCCTCCAAATCTCCGCGGTGATCAACGCCACCGGCGAAGAAGGCCGCACGCAGTATGAGTCGCTCGTCGTTGCCCTGGAGGACTTCGGAGTGATCGCATCCGACGAGCTCGATGTGCAAGACTGTCGGTCGATCGCACCGCCGTCCGGCGGATGAGACCACCGAGCCACGTCTCGAATCGGCGGCTCGGCTGCAACGCAGAAAGGACCACCAATGGCAACCTCGGAACGCACCACGCATTCGAAGAAGCAGTTCCTCGGGCTCGCCCTTGTTGCGGGCGTGTTGGTATTCGCAGTCGGCCTGACGCTCGCGCTGGGTGAAGCCGGAGACGGATTCTTCTTCGTCTTCGTCG
>QJWC01000078.1 GCA_003235475.1 Acidimicrobiia bacterium
GAGGGTGTGCGCGTCGTCGAGGCGAACGATTCGCCCTGGCTGTTCGACGATGAGGTCTGCACCGCCATCTGGATCGGCGACCAGGAGCACCGGGTTGTCGAATCCGGCCCCAACGACCGTCACAAGGGGTCGCAGCTCCTCGAGGGGAATCGTCGTGCTCGTCGTCGTTGGGGCCGCAGTCGTCGACGTCGCAGGAGGAAGCGTTGTCGTTTCGAGGGTGGTCGCTGACGTCTCGGTGGTCGTCGACGTCGTGCTGACCGCTGCGGACGTCGTGGTGGCGCCTGCTTCGCCGTCGCTCGAAGAGCATGCGGCGAGAACCATCAAGACGCAGATGCCGAGCGACGTGAGATGGCGGGCCTTCATCCCACGGAAGGGTACCGGTGGACCCGGATCGACCCTTTCGAGCCGTCCAGAGCGGCGCTGCCTCGCCTATCACCGAGAAGCGGAACGGAAGCCGTCGCGATATCTTGCCTCGGTGCCTCGCACCGTCTCCCTCCTTGCTGTAACCGTTCTCGCCGTGGCCGCATCGGCTTGTGCTCACGCGGTCAACGGGATCCGCATCGTGCCAGAGCCGCCGCTCGACACGACGACGACGAGGCCGATGGTTCCTGCCGCACATCCCCTGATGGCTATCGAGTTGGTCGAGGTCGCGAACGGTCTGGAGGATCCTGTTTCGATCGCATCGACTCCCCTCCTCGACGGTCTGTTCGTCGTGGAGAAGCCAGGACGAATCGTCCGCATCACCGACACGGACCAGGCGACCGTCATGGACATCACGGCCCGGGTCGGATGGACCGACTTCGAGCAGGGTCTCCTCTCCATGGCTTTCCATCCCCGGTTCCCCGAGGACCCTCGAGTCTTCGTGACGTACACCAATCTCGACGAGGATCTCGTCCTCGCCTCGTTTGAGTGGACGGGGGACCGGTTCGACATCACCAGCGAAGAGCAAGTGCTCCTGGTGCCCCAACCCCACAAGTACCACCAGGGTGGCTACGTCACCTTCGGACCGCACGGCCTCCTCTGGGCGGCGTTCGGGGACGGTGGGGGCATCGGCGACCGTTACAAGAACGGCCAGAACACCGAAACGCTGAACGGCACCATCGTTCGGATCGACGTCGACGAGGGGGCGCCCTACTCGGTACCCGAAACCAACCCGTTCGTCGAGGACGGGGGCGGTGCACCCGAGATCTGGGCGTGGGGACTCCGCAACCCGTGGCGGATCGCGGTCGACAACGGAGTCGTGATCATCGCGGATGTCGGCCAGGAAGGCGCGGACGAGATCGACGTCGTACCGGTCGACGAGCCCGGCCACAACTTCGGGTGGTCGGTGATGGAAGGGTTCGGGTGCTACAACGCCGAGTCGTGCGAGACAGATGGGTTCACCCTGCCGCGGTTGGTCGTCGACCGCGAAGACTCGTGCGCCGTGATCGGCGGGCCGGTCTATCGAGGGGCCGCGATACCAGAGCTGTACGGGCACTTCGTGTGGGGCGACTACTGCCACGGTTGGATGCACTCCGCACCCCTGACAGCGGAGGGGCTCGGCGATGAGGTGCAGTGGGAACACTTCATCGACCGGATCGGCAACATCACCACCTTTGGCCTCGACAACGACGGCGAGCTGCTCGTCGCCGTGCTCGATGGCCAGGTGTATCGGTTGGTGCCGTCGCGCTGACGGGGGTCACGATGATCCGTCGAGGCCCCGCTCCTGTTCCGTCAGGAACTCGTAGATCTCTGCCATGTCGACGCCAGGGATCGTCTCGACCGGCATCGCAGCGAGGACATGGGAATTCGGCCGGACCGACGACCACGCGTTCCCGTTCCAACGCTCTGCCATCTCGTGGGTGACGCTGCGGCAGCAGTCGCCGTCGGGACACCGTGACGCCGACCGGCGCTCGGTATCGGAGCCTCGGAACCACCTCGCGTCCTCGAACCTCGCGCCGACGGTGACTGCCGATGCGGGCTCCCGTCCAGCCTCCACGAAGGTCGCGCACCAGTAGGTGCCAGCCACGGTGTCGGTGTACTGGTAGTGGATGGTGTACCTCGCATCAGAGAGGAACGCCTGGCGGGTCCCCCACTCCTTGCACAGCCGCTGGCCTTCGATGGCTCCCGAGCTGTTCTTCGGGAAGGGCACTCCGTTGTTCTCGTACGCCTTCCAGATGATGCCCTGGTCGTCCGACCGAACGAAGTGCGTCTCGAGGTCGAGATGGCGTGTGGCGAGGTTGGTGAATCGGTGCCCCGCCATCTCATACGACACGAAGAAGCGGTCCTTGAAGTCCTCGACGGAGATGTCCCGCGCCGCCTTCGCTGCCTTGAGGAACGGGACGGCCGCCTGCTCGGGCACCAGGACCGCGCCAGCGAAGTAGTTCGCCTCGACTCGTTGCCTCAGGAACTCTCCGAAGTCCTTGGGATCGTCGTGGTCGAGCGCGAAGTGTCCGAGCGTCTGCAGCACGACCGATCGCATCTGCATGGAGTCGAGGGAGTCTCGGCCGTGGACGAAGATGCGTCCGTTCCTCAGGTCCGTGACCGACCTCACCGAAGCAGGCACGAACGGCGTCCGCACGACCTCGAATCCGAAGTGCGAGGCCAGGGCGTTGAGGTCGCCCTGTGACAACGCCCCCTGTGCATCGAATCCGACAGCGTGGACCGCTTCTGCGGCAATCGCCTCGATCTCCGCGAAGTAGTTGCCCCGGTTCTTCATCTCGGCCCTCAACTGCGCATTGACGGCGCGGGCCTCGTCGCGTGTGAACGGCGCCGCCGCGTCACGGCCCCGGAGCTCCTCGTACAGGCGCACGATGTGCTCGAGCGCGGCGTCAGGGATCCGGGTCGAGGTCTTGAGGTATGGAAGGCCGAGGTCCCGGTACGCCTGGTCGGTCTGCGCCCGCTCGATCGCGACTTCGAGCCGCGCTCGACGTGATGGTGGCGTCGGGTCGAGCAAGGTTGCGACGTCGACCGCGAGCGCTTCGGCGAGGCTGTTGACGAAGCCGAGACGAGCTTCCTTCTTGCCGTTCTCGAGAAGCGAGAGGTACGGGGCTGGCTTCCCGACCTTCGCGCCGAGCTCGTCGAGCGTCATCCCTGCCTGTTTTCGGAAGTGCCGGACACGTTGGCCGAAGACGAGCTGATCGATCACGCAAGACCACCTATGGAAGCTGCTCCTGGAAAGATTAGCGATTCTTTCCTCACCAGGATTCAAGCTTTTCGGTGATCCTGCGGACTTTGCGCGTGCGACTTAAGCGATGTGCGGCATCACCTGGGTCGCGAAGAGCTCCATCGAGTCCTGCGTGTACGCCATGTCGGGGAAGTAGGTAATGGCGTATGTCATGCCGAGTTCGGCGACAGCGGCGATCTTCTCGACGATCTGCTCGGGCGTGCCGACGCATGCGTGCGGCCCCACGAAGTAGCGCTCGATCGCCTTTCGGCCGTCGTCGAGCACTCGCCCGTACTTCTCGCCGAGCATGTCCATCTGCGCCTCGACGCCTGACTCCGTTTCGGCGATCACCACACCGAAGTTGGCAGACCGAACGATCGCATCGAAGTCGGTCCCGACGTCGGCACAGTGCTTGGCAAGGACATCGCTCTTGTGCTTGAACGTCTCTGGTACCGAAGAAAAGTTCGTGTAGTCCGCGTACTTCGCGGCCGTGCGAAGCGTGAGCTGTTCCCCGCCTCCTGCCACCCACATCGGGATCGAGCCCTGGGCGGGCTTCGGCTGGCAGATCGCACCGTCGATCGTGTAGTGCTTCCCTGAGAACGACGCCTCGGGCTCCGTCCACATCTTCTGCATGATCTGGACGGCCTCGTCCAGTTCGCCGAGCCTCACCGACGGGCGAGGGAACGGATATCCGTAGGCGAGGTACTCCGCCTCGTACCAGCCGCCGCCGATGCCCATCTCGACCCGGCCGCCGGAGATCTGATCGATCGACGCGGCGACCTTTGCGAGATAGGCAGGGCTGCGGTACCCGTTGCAGGTGCACATCTGGCCGAGACGTACCGCGTCGGTCGCCGCGGCGAGCGCCGCCATCACCGACCATGCCTCGTACGTCGGCTCCTGTGTGGCCTCGGGGACGGTGTGGAAGTGATCGAACACCCACACCGACTCGAAGCCGAAGCGCTCCGCCGCATGAGCGACGCCGAGCATGGTGCTCCAGTGGTCTTCAGGGGCGATGCCCACGAGGTCGAGCCGCCAGCCCTGGGGCACGAACGTTCCGAATCGCATCCGACGTTCCTTTCGTTGTGGTTTCAGAGTTCGAGCACGTCAGCGAGCCGGTCCCGGTGAGCGTCGACCGATCCGAGGAGGAGCGAGGTCGACTTTGCGCGCTTGAAGTACAGATGCGCATCGTGCTCCCACGTGAACCCGATCCCGCCATGGATCTGGATGTTGTCACCAGCAGCCTGCAAATACGCCGCCGAGCAGACCGATTTCGCAAGGGGCACGGCGATGTCCCGCTCAGCGGGATCTTCGACGCGACATCCGTATACGGCCACCGAGCGGGCGTGCTCCACCGCGACGAGCATGTCGGCGCACATGTGCTTCACCGCCTGGAACGAGCCGATCGCGCGACCGAATTGGAATCGGCTCTTCGCGTATTCGACAGCCATGTCGAGGCATGCGCTCGCGCCGCCGACCTGCTCCCTCGCCATCGCGAGCACGCCAATGTCGAGCGCGGTCGAAAGCGCCTCCCTCGCCTCGTCGCCGACGGCGAGCAAGGAGGCCTCTGCCCCGTCGAATGTCACCGTCGCCAGAGGTCGCGTCGCATCGAGGGCTGACACGGCCTGGACGTCCACGCCTTCGGCGTCGACGTGGACGATGAACAGCGCGAGCTCCCCATCGAGCGAGGCGCTCACGACGAAGGTCGATGCGAGAGGGCCAGCGGTCACGAACCGCTTCGCCCCACTGAGTGCATGACCGCTGTCGACCTCTATCGCCGTCGTGTTCGGAACCTGCAACGGATCGCCGTGCGGACCCTCGTGGACGGCGAGTGTCCCGATCGCGTCACCGGACGCAAGGGCCGGGAGGAGGTCGGCGGCTGCTGCGGATCCCGATGCGTGGATCGCGGTCATCGCCATGGTCGTGGAGAGGAGCGGGACCGCGACGACGCGCCGGCCGAGTTCTTCGAAAACGACACCGAGATCATCGAGGCTGGCTCCTCCCCCGCCGACCTCATATGGCATCGTCAGACCGACGACACCCATCTGTTTGAGACCCTCCCAGGCTTCGGTATCGAAAGCATCCACGGTGAGCGAGAGCTCCCGCGTCCGGTCCATGGAGGTGCTCGCGTCCACCAACTCGCGGATTGTCGATGCGAGCAGGACTTGCTCATCCGTTGGGGCGAAGGTGATCGACTCAGCCACGAGGGACCTCCTTCCAGGGAAGGTCCTTGTCCACTCTGGGCTCGCCGGGCAACCCGAGGACGCGCTCGCCGAGGATGTTCCGCATGATCTCTGAGGTTCCGCCCTCGATCGAATTCGCCCGTGCCCTGAGGAATGCTCGCTGCGGACTCAGCACCCGCTCCGTCTCTCGGGTCTCGTACGACGTCGCTTCGAGCGTGTAGCCCTCGGGAATCGTCGTTCCCCCGAGGCCCATCAGGTCGACCGTGAACGCCGTGACTTCCTTGTTGAGATCTGCCCAAGCGAGCTTTCCCGTCGACCCCTCGGGGCCCGGCGTGCCAGCTTCCATGTTCTCGACCGCCCGCAAGGTCGTCAGGCGCATCGCTTCGACTTCACCCCAGAGTCGTGCAAGCTCGCGACGTGTCGCCGGATTGCCGTCCCCATGTGTCTTCCATGCCTCGACAGCTTGCCCGATCGACCCATGGCCCCTGGGGACCGTGTTCCCCCCGATCGCCACTCGCTCGTTCATGAGGGTGGTCATCGACACGCGCCAGCCTGCGCCGACCTCGTCGATCCGATTGCCATCGGGGATTCTCGCGTCATCGAAGAAGACCTCGTTGAACTCGGCCTCACCGGTGATCTGGTACAGCGGCCGGCATTCGACGCCGTCCGCATGCATGTCGACGACGAAGTATGTGAGGCCCCGATGCTTCGGGAGGTCCGGATCGGTCCGGGTGACCAGCAACCCCCAGCTCGCGAGGTGGGCGAGCGTCGTCCACACCTTCTGGCCGTTGACGACCCACTCGTCTCCGTCGCGTACGGCTCTCGTCGACAGCGCCGCAACATCGCTTCCCGCCCCCGGCTCAGAGAACAACTGGCACCAGATCTCGTCCATCGTGAACATCGGCCGCAGCCATCGCTGGCGTTGCTCGGGCGTGCCGTGAGCGGCGAGCACACCCGAACCCATACCGATTCCGATGATGTTCGCCGATCGGTTCCACGTCGGCGCGCCAGCCTCCCGCAACCTTCGGCTGACATACGCCCGGAAGCTGGGAGACACCGCGAGGCCGCCGTCCCCCTCTTCGAAATCGACCCATGCGAGCCCGGCGTCGAATTGAGCGCCCCAGAACTCCTTCGGTGGGACCGAGTCCGGCGGAAAGTCGGCCAGCAGCCGGTCCATCGCCTCAGTGACCTTCGCCTGCTCGGCATTCACTCCTGTCATAGCGAAGCTCCTCCAAGAATCGCGAGGCTCAGGATGTCAGCAACCATGGCCGGACGCTCTTCGCCCTCTATCTCGATGACGATGTTCGTCGTGACGAGGATCTGGTCGGCACTCTTGTGATCCACGCTCTTGAGGGTCGCGATGGCACGAATCCGGGACCCTTCCTTGACGGGGTTGAGGAACCGCACCTTGTCCGTTCCGTAGTTGATGTACATCAGGGCGCCGCCTGGCATCACCGCGGCATCCTGCATGAGATGGCTCACGAGCGAGAGCGTGAGGTAGCCGTGGGCGATCGTTCGTCCGAAGGGCCCGGCGGCTGCGGCTTCGACGTCCTCATGGATCCACTGGTGGTCCTCGGTGACGTCTGCGAACTGCGAGATGCGTTCCTGATCGATTGTGAACCAGTCACCCCGGCCTGTCTCCTCGCCGACGAGTCGTTCCAACTCCTCGAGATCAAGAGTTCTCATGCCTCTCCCACGTGTCGGTCGCACGTGATGCTACCGAATGTGGGTTCCACCACAGATGGCGTGGTGGTGGCGACCTGCCATCATGTCGCCGAGGAGGATCCGTGCGCGAAATCGACGGTAAATGTGTCCTGATCACCGGAGCCGGAAGCGGCATTGGCGCGGCGCTTGCGCGAAGGTTCTCAGCGGAGGGCGCCCGTGTCATCGTGACCGACATCGATGGCGATGCCGCGGCGTTCGTTGCCGCCGAACTCGAAGCCCCTCATTTCCAACTCGACGTGTCGAACCCTGATCAGCACGCCGCGCTCTTCACGGACCTCGACGCGGCGGGTCTCACGCCCTCGATCGTCTGCCTCAACGCGGGCATCGCGGTGAACGGTTCCGTCGAGTCGCCGGATGCGACCTGGCAGCGCGCGTGGGACGTCAACGTGATGTCCCACGTCTACGGGATGCGGGAGGCCATCCCGAGAATGGTCGCAAACGGTGGTGGCTACATCGTGACGACTGCGTCGGCCGCGGGTCTCCTGACGAGCCTCGGAGCCGCGCCGTACGCCGTGACGAAGCACGCCGCGGTCGCGCTTGCAGAGTGGGTTGCCATCACGTACGGCGACCGCGGCATCTCGGTGTCGTGCATCTGCCCCCAGTTCGTCGACACTCCGATGCTCGGCGCGTTCAGCGAATCAAGCGAAGAGACGCGGGCGTGGGTGCAGTCGATCGCGATTTCCCCTGAGGAAGTCGCGGAGCGCACGCTCGAGGCGCTGGCCGAAGGGCGGTTCCTCGTCCTGCCCCATCCCGAGGTCGAACGCTTCATGCGAAACAAGGCGAACGACGTCGACCGATGGATCGCAGGGATGCAGGACCTCGCCAAGGGCCTCGAGCCAGGTGCCTAGGACGCAACCGACACGAGGACGCGACCCATCACCTCTCGATCGCTGATCATGCGGAAGCCCTCGCGCGCGTCCTCGAGTCCGAGGGTCGCGGCGATCCCCGGAGTGATGACACCGTGCCGCGCCATCTCGTAGAGCTCCACCGCATTCACCCGGTGCTCCTCGGTCTCGTCGGCGGTGAACGTCCCCCAGAACACACCGACCAGGCTCGAACCCTTGAGAAGGGGAAGGTTCATCGGTATGGACGGGATCTCACCAGCCGTGAACCCGACGACGAGGTGGCGGCCACGCCAACGGAGTGAGCGGAACGCCGGTTCTGACAACGGCCCGCCGACCGGGTCGTAGACCACGTCGACCCCTTCACCGCCGGTGATATCTCGAATCGACTTCCGGAGATCGTCCTTCCGATAGTCGATCAGGTGTGTCGCACCGAGCTGCTGCGCGAACGCAAGCTTCTCGGCGGACGAAGCTGCGGCGATCACCGTCGCGCCCATCGCCGAACCCAGGTCGACCGCAGCACTCCCGACTCCGCCCGCCGCGCCGAGGACCAGGAGCGTTTCGCCTGGTGCGAGACCGGCCCGCTGTTTGAGTGCGTGGTACGACGTTCCGTAGGCGATCGTCAGGGCGGCCGCGGTCGGCGTGGAGATGTCATCGGGAACGGAGACGACCTGACGCTCTTGCACGAGGCACTTCTCGGCAAGCGCTCCGAAGAATGTCATGCCCGCGACCCGGTCTCCGACCGCGAAGTCATGGACGCCGTCTCCGACCTCTGCGACCGTCCCGACCAACTCCATGCCGGGTGCGAACGGAGGCTCGATCGGGTACTGGTAGAGGCCGCGCATCATCAGGAGGTCCGCGAAGTTGAGCGCAGCCATCTCCACATCGATGACAAGATGGCCAGGGCGGACCTTCGGCTCCGGCAGCTCCCCGATCTCGACGTCGTCGAACCCGTCGAGTGCAGGGGAAACCACTGCCCTCATCGGCGCCACCGCATACGTGGTCGACGGCTCGATTCAGGCATCGGCGCTACCAGCCGTGGCCTTCGTGAGGAACTTCACCGATTGCTCGCCTCCGGACGTGTACGCGACCTGGCCAGCAGGATCCTGGATCTCATCGAACCGTGCGGCAATCGTCTCTGGCTGACGCTCCTCGGGCGTGAGCCAGATGCCGTCCGTCTCGAAGATGCGTGACACAGCGTACCCGCCCGCGCCCGCGGCGAGGATGACACCGGTCGGCGCGCCCTCGGACACGAGGAACAACACTCCGGGTGTCACCTCCTCGGGCTGCATGACGGCCTTGGCCTCCTCTGGGAAGAGCTCATCCGTCATTCGTGTGTGGGCGACCGGGGCAACGGCGTTCACGCGGATGCCGTACTTCGCTCCCTCGATCTTCAGGGTGTTCATCAGGCCGACGACGCCGAGCTTCGCCGCCCCGTAGTTCGCCTGCCCGAAGTTCCCGTACAACCCGCTCGAGGACGTCGTCATCACGATGCGGCCGTAGGAGCGCTCCCTCATGTGCGACCACACGGCCTTCGTGCAGTTCGCGCTCCCCGTGAGATGGACCTTGACCACGACGTCGAAGTCATCGAGGCCCATGTTGGCGAACGACTTGTCGCGCAGGATGCCAGCGTTGTTCACGAGGATGTCGACGCGACCCCACCGCTCGATGGCCGCCGCCACCATGTCGTCCACGGCATCGCGGTTCGTGACGTCCGCGCCGTTGGCCATCGCCTCGCCACCGGCGGCCTCGATTTCGTCGACGACTGCTTCGGCAGCCGTCAGGGAGGACCCGGTGCCGTCCCGCGCACCCCCGAGGTCGTTCACGACGACCCTTGCGCCACGCGACGCGAGGGCGAGGGCGTGCGAGCGTCCGAGGCCATGCCCGGCGCCAGTGACGATCGCAACCTGGTTGTCAAACGTGATCATTCGTCGCTCCCCCTAACCGGACCAGAGATATCCGCCGTCGATGGTGATCGTGTCAGCCGTGTGCCACCGGGAAGCATCGGACGCCAGGTACACCGCGATGCCCTCGAAATCGCCCGGTCTCCCCCAGTCGCCCAGCGGGATCCGCGGCTTGATGTTGCGCTCGAACCGTTCACCCTCGATGAAGCCATCGGTCATTCCCGTCACGACCCATCCGGGGGCAACGGCGTTCGCCCGGATCCCGTGCTTGCCGTACTCGACTGCGATCGACCGCACCATCGACTTCACGGCAGCTTTCGTTGCCGCGTAGTGCTGACCTCTGGCGAATCCGATCTCGCCCGCGATCGACGACGTCACGACAAGCGAACCCCCGCCGAGCGGCTGCATGTGGTTGACCGCCTCCCGGAAGGTCCAGAACACGCCCTCGACGTTGACGCGGAAGATGTCCTGCCACTCCTCGGTGGTCATGTCGGCGAATCGCGTGGACCCGGCGCCGACACCGGCGTTCGCAAAGACGGAGTTGACCCGGCCGAACTCGCCTACGGTCGCAGCAAACCCTTCGACAACCTCTTGCTCCTCACCCACGTCCACGACGAGGCTCATGGCATCGCATCCATGGGAACGCAGGATCGCGAGCGCCTCGTCGTTCTTGACCTTGTTGCGGCCCCAGATCGCGACGCGCGCACCTGCCTTCGCGAGCCCGGTTGCCATTCCGAGGCCGATACCCCCGTTCCCTCCGGTCACGAGCGCGACATGGTCGCTGAGATCAAATAGGGCTGTCACGGTTCCTCCACGCAGACGCGATGGCGATACTACGACAACCCCTCGACACGATCTCGAACGAGCGAACGGGTGCCACGAGTTTCGGAGGTCGGCGCCTACCGTTCCGGGATGCGGGCCCGGGGAATCTTCGTCGTCATAGCTCTTTCGATCGTGACGGCCGCGTGCAATACACGGCCCCAAGCGCCCGAGTTCATCGACTCGACCACGACGACCACGACCCTGCCCAGCGGATCCGTCGCGACGACGACGCAACCGACGCTTCCGCCCCTCGAGGAGAGGGTCACCGGCACGGTCATCGATGTCATCGACGGCGACACGGTCGAGATGACGATCGAAGGCACGCCAACAACGGTGCGGTTGCTCGGCATCAACGCGCCTGAGCGGACCGAGTGCTGGGGGGACGAGGCAACCGTGATCCTCTCGAACCTCGTGCTCGGCCGTGAGTTGCTCGTCGTGTCCGGAGAGGAGGACCTCGACGGCTTCGGGCGAGCGCTTCGATTCCTCTACCTCGAGGATGGAAACGGCGTCGAATTCGTCAACGGCTACATGGTCGCCGAGGGCAGCGCCGTCGCCATCCAGAACGGGAACCCGTACGCGGCAGACCTCAAGGCGTCAGAGGCCCGTGCGTATCAGTCCGGCAAGGGCATGTGGGGCACGTACGCCTGCGGCAGCAGTGAGGGCCTCGAAGCGGATCGTCCCGTGATCAGGGTGTCGGAGATCTCATACGATCCCCCGGGCCCCGACGACGACGCCATGTCGTCCGAGTACGTGACGATCGTCAACGAGGGCTACGGCCGGGTCTCGATCGCGGGTTGGGTTCTCAGGGATGAGAGCAGCTCGAACCGGTTCACGTTCGCGGGTGGCACGGTCCTCGCGGTGGGTGAGTCGATCACCGTGGTGACAGGGTGTGACGGGGGCCCATCGAATTCGGTGTACTGGTGCAGCGATACGCCGGTGTGGTCGAACGGCGGTGACACCGTGATCGTAAACGACACCCTCGGCAACGCGGTGATCTGGTACTCGTACTCGGGGTCGAACCCGTAGAGGACGTCAGAGCCTCCTGGCGACCGTCTTCATCTCCATGAAGAGCCGCAGATAGTCCGGGCCCCCAGCCTTCGCGTTGCTCCCGGACATGTTGAATCCGCCGAACGGCTGGATGCCGACCAGTGCCCCGGTGATCTTCCGATTCAGGTAGAGGTTCCCGACATGGAACTCGCGTCGAGCGCGAGCGAGGCGTTGCTCGTCGGCCGAGTACACGCCGCCCGTGAGGCCGAACTCGGTTCCGTTGGCGACGTCGAGCGCTTCGTCGAAGTCGGCGACGGAGATCACGGAGAGCACGGGGCCGAAGATCTCGTGCTGCGCGAGCCGGGAGTCGGCCGACACGCCATCGAATATGGTCGGCTCGATGTAGTAGCCGCCGTCCAGATCGATGGGCTGGCCGCCCATCACCAGGGTTCCCTCCTCCTTCCCGGATTCGATTTCCTCGAGCACCGCTGCCCTCTGCGCAGCCGAGATGACCGGTCCCATGGGGTGGTTCTCCTCGGCTGGCCCAACCGACAGCTGCGCGGCGCGTTCGACGACCTTGTCGAGGAGCGCGTCGTGGACGGACTCGAACACGATCAGCCTCGAGCACGCAGAGCACTTCTGCCCCTGGAATCCAAAAGCGGACCGGACCGCATCAGCGGCCGCAGCGTCGAGATCGCACGTGTCGTCCACGATCAGGGCGTCCTTGCCGCCCATCTCCATATAGCTGCGTTTCAGCCACTTCTGGCCGGGATGCACCACCGCGGAGCGCTCGGCGATCCGGAGGCCGACCTCCTTCGATCCGGTGAAGTTCACGAACCGGATCCGCGGATGGTCGACGAGGGCGTCGCCGATGACGGCGCCCGATCCCGGGAGGAAGTTCACGACCCCATCGGGAACTCCGGCCTCGGCGAGGACCTTCATGAAGCCCCACCCGATGAGCGGCGTGTTGGATGCAGGCTTCAATACGACGGTGTTGCCTGCCGCTATCGGTCCGATCGTCATGCCGACGAGGATCGCGAGGGGGAAGTTCCACGGGGGGATGATGGCGCCGACCCCGATGGGCTGGAGCCATGATTCATTCGTCTCGCCCGGGTAATCGTGGACGGGGAGGGGCTGTGCCATCTGTATGGCCTGGTGTGCGTAGTAACGGCAGAAGTCGATTGCCTCGGCCACGTCTGCCTCGGCTTCGGCGAAGTTCTTCCCTGCTTCGATGGTTTGCCACGCAGCGAACTCGAACTTCCGGGCTGCGATGAGATCACCCACCCTGTGCACCATGCCTGCCCGCTCCTCAGCGGTTCGATCGGCCCAGCCCCGATAGGCCGCCCAGGCGGCATCCACGGCATCGTCGACGTGATCCGCCTTCGCTGATGCGACCGACCCCACGACTTCGTGCGGACGGGAAGGGTTCACCGACTCGATCATCTTCGAGGTTCCAACCGCCTCGCCGCCGATGACGAGCGGCGCTTCCAGGCCCAGCTGTGCCCGAACGGACTCGATCGCCGCCTTGTACCGGTCGACGA
>QJWC01000002.1 GCA_003235475.1 Acidimicrobiia bacterium
TGGGTTGCCCTGGCGATCTTGATCCTCTCCGACAAGGGGATGCCCGTGGTCCGCTGGTAATACGTCTTGACCTCGTCCCCGGCCTCGACCCGCTGGGGCTCTGCGAGGCGTGCCTCGGCCTTCTCGACGTTCGTGAGGTCGATGACCGCGGCCTCGGATTGGGTGACGTCCGCGATGATCGTCGCAGCCCCTTTGAGCTCGGCCACCGCCGTGCGAAGGTCTGCCACCCTCGATCGAAGACGCCTTGCCTCCGACTCGGCGTCGGAGACCGTTCGCTCAGCGTCCCGCTGGGCATCGCTGATGATCCTCTCGGCCTCCCGCCGCGCGTGCGCCACGATTCCTTCTGCGCTGGCGGTTGCCTCGATGACCCGATCTGACGAGGTCGCCTCGGCTTCGGCGCGGAGGGCGTCCGCGTCTCGGTACGCATCAGAGAGTGCGCGCTCCCTGGCTTTTGCTACTTCGACGCCGAGGCGTTCGGCGAGTGCAGCGGTCTCCTCGGCCTCGGAACGAGCACTGGCCGTGGTCTCCTCGGCCTGACGTTCTGCCTCGGCAAGCAATTCGTTTACCCGCTCTTGTGCCTCTTCGACGATCGCGTCTGCCTTTCGGCGCGCCTCGTCGAGGAGGTCCTCGCTCGTCTTCTCGACCACGACGAAGGTCTTGCGGATGGCCTCGGCGGACGCATCCGCTTCTGAGAGTCTGGTCTCGAGCGTCAGGATCTTGGCCTCGTGCCGTTTCAGGTCGTCCACGAGGCGCGCGACGACAGCGTCGACTTCTGCAGGGTCGTATCCGTTGCGTCGCGTGCGACCGAAGCGATGGTTGTCGGCGGCAGATGCGCTGAACATGGGATGTTGCCTTCCCGATCCGCCGCCCGCGGAGCCCCTCGAACCTGTGTGCGTGTGAACCCAGCGATGGGCACGTCGGTTGACGGGAACTGCAAGATACGCACCTGCCGGGCGAACCGCAAGCGATTCTCGCGACCGTGGAATCGATGACCTGGAACGCCTAGTGTTCGAGCATGGATCGAATCCATGTCGAAATCGACAAACCCTGGCTATCCGTCGCTGACATTTGCGAGTACATGGACGTCTCGACGTTCGTCGTCACCTCCGTGTTGCGGTCGGGCGAGCTGCCTGCCGTCAAGTTCGGACGGGAGTGGCGGGTGGCGAAGGCCGACTTCGAGGCGTGGATCAACGAACAGCGCACCCAGGGCGACGCCAAGCTGAAGCGTGCCCACACGCTCGACGCCTGACGTCGGCCCACGAGTAGCCTCCGCCGCCATGTCAACCGTGGCCGTCATCCTTGCCTACGACCCCGGCGACGGGTTCGTGGGTCCCAAGTACGCATCGACGCTCGACGGCAAGCACCTCCTGAATTCGGTGATCGACGACGCGGCCGCATGGCCGGTCGATGAGACCGTCGTCGTGCTAGGCCACGCCGCTGGCGAGGTCCTCGAGTCCCTGGACTCCACGTTCGGAGACCGCGTGACCTTCGTGATCGATGAAGGATGGTCCGAGGGTGAGGCGAGTCCGCTTCGGGCCGCCCTCGACCTCATCTCACGCGACCGCTCGGTAACCGAGTGCGTGGTCGCCCGAGGTGACCAGCCGGGGATCCGAGCCCAGGACGTCGCTGCGCTCATCGAGGCCCTTCACGGCAGCGACGCCATCGCCGCGGTTCCGAAGTACCGGTACGCCGTCGGATGGCCGATCGCGCTCGATCATCACGCGTGGGACCTCTTCTTGGGGTTGGAGGGCGCGATCGACGTGCGCGACATCCTCGCGTCGCACGGTGCATCCGTCAGCGAGGTGTGGATCGACAAGCTTGAGCCGCTGCGGTATCGAACGCCCGACGATTTCACTCGCCCGCGACGCTGATTCCGCTGGGCATCACCCCCGCCGACGTGAGTAGTCTCGGCTCCTACCTCAGTCAGCGTGAAGGGGAGGGCGGCACATGGCATCGATCTCGGCGATTCGAGCAATCGGTCACCGCGAAGCCACCAAGCTGAGAAAGGGGAAGGTGCGCACCACCGACGCCCTCTTGCAGCAAGCCGCAAACCGGAAGGGACGGGCAGCCGTGTCCGACCGCACCGGAATCCCGACGGTCGACCTCCTTCGCTGGGCGCATCAGGCAGACGTGATGCGTATCAACGGCGTCGGCTCCGAATATGCCGAGCTGCTCGCCACGGCCGGTGTCGACACCATCAAATCCCTGAGGCGAAGGAATGCCACGAACCTCATGTTGTCGATGACGCAGGCAAACGCCAAGCGGCGACTGGTCCAACGACTGCCAACCGCCGAGATGGTGCAGGGATGGATCGACGAGGCGAATGCGATGGAGCCGATCGTCTCGTCGTAGCAACCACGGTCAGCACGCGAAGAAGGGCCCGCTGGTGTGCGGGCCCTTCAACGCGATGGACGGTGTTACGAGGAAGCCTTGGAGGTGGTCTTCTTCGTTGTTGACGCCTTCTTGGTGGCCGTCGCCTTCTTGGCGGCAGGCTTCTTCGCCGTCGAGGCAGCCTTCGTGGTCGCCTTCTTGGCAGCGGGCTTCTTCGTCGCCGTGCTGGCCTTGGCCGTCGACTTCTTCGCGGCTGGCTTCTTGGCTGCTGGCTTCGCCTCGGCCGGCTCGTCTGCCTCTTCGGCTGCTCCGTCGGTCGCTGGGCGGAAGTTGTCACGCCACGTGCTCAGCATGGACTCCATCTGGTCACGGAGCTTGGAGACCTGGCCCTGGATCTGCTCGACGTCGATCTTCTCGGTCACGGTCTCGACCGTGGCCTGCGCCCGTTCTCCGACGTTCTTGTCGCCGAGCTTGTACTCCTTGACGGCGGCGAAGCCGGTGGACGCAGCGTCCTTGCTGGCTTCGAAGAGCGTCTTGGTCACCTCGGACAGCTTGTCCGCGGCTGCAGTGCCGTAGTCGACGACCTTGCTGCCGGCGGCAGTGGCGGTTTCGGTCACGGTCTTGGTCGCCTTGGCGACGGTTTCTTTCTGTGTGTCCAGGTTCACGATTCCTCCTGGTTCTGTGCGATGAAGCTCGAGTAGATCTCCATCAGTGCTTGTTTCTGGTTCTCTGAGAGCTTGGGGTCGGCTCCTATTGCCTCGGTGACGCCCGGTGCAGTCTCTGCATCGAGCAGTCCTGCCTGTTCGTACAGCGTCTCCGTTCGAATATCGAGTGCGCTCGCGATGGTCCTGAGGATGTCAGCCGATGGGGTACGAATGCCTCGTTCGATCTGGGACAGATACGGGTTCGAGATCCCCGTCATGTCCGCAAGTTTGCGAATGGACAGGGCGCTGCGTTCTCGCTGTTCCTTGATGAACCCACCGACGTCGCCGAACCCCCGTTTCTTCATGTTGTTTGCAGGATACAGCAATCTGCTAACTATTGCAAGCAGTATGGATCATCCTCACCCAGGCGGGACTGGGGGAGGTGGCCGAGCGAGGCGAGGTCGGAGGGGGCAGGGCCCTCACGCGTGAGGTGAAGTCGTGCTTGCGCTCGGTTTGAGGTGCTCCCTCTGGCCCGCCCTCGGGGGCGGGCCTGTCTCCCCCGTCTGACGCCGGGGGAGAGCATCGTGAGGGTTAGAAGGCGGTGCGCCTCGCGGCGAGCATGTCGTCGAGGGCTTCCTGGATCGTCGCGCGGATTCCCTCGGCGCGTTCGAGCTGCGCCATGGCATCGAGCGGCTCGCGCTCGGGTAGCACCGGTGGAAGGAACCGGATCTTCCAGCGGATCGGCAACGGGATCGGATTCAGCGCGACGGCGATCTCGTCGACCCGCTGCTCCGGGAAGAAGAACCTGACGAGGCGTGCGAGGCGCTTCGAAACGAAGACCGCAGGATGCACCTCCTCGGATCCGACGATCGCCACGGGGATGATCGGCGCCGTCGCCTCGTCCGCGATCTCGCCGAACCCACCTCGCCCGAGGCGACCGACCTTGTAGGCCTCCCACACCGGCTTCATGAACCCCTTCTCGCCCTCAGGGAACACACCGAGCAGGTGACCGCGGCTCAAGATCTCGCGCGCGTCGTCTCGAGATGCGTATGCGGCCCCGACTTTCCGGTACAGGTGCGACACCGTCGGAAGCATGTTGAAGATCTCGGTGCCGACGACCCTGACCCTTCGCGGCATCGGCGCCTCGTTCAACACGGCGAGGGTCAACATCGCGGCGTCGTAGGGGAGGGCTGCTCCGCCGTGGTTCGCCACCACGACGCCTGGCCCGTCCATCGGGACGTGCTCGATCCCTTCCACCTCGACCCGGAAGTAATCGAAGTAGAGGGCGTTCGCCACGTGCCAGGCCATCTCGGCGACAACGGGGTCGAGCCCGAATGGATCGATGTCGTACGTGGCGAGGTTGAGGTGACGCATCAGCTGCGGCCACGATCCGAAGCCGAGGGTGCCGGTCAGCGGGATCGCGAGATCATCGGAGAGGCCCTCCTCGTGCAGGACACACCGGTCCTTGCCTGCGACGACTGGCAGGCTGCACGGATGGCCTTCGATCGTCCTCCACGGGCAGCGTCGCCCGCGGTCGACCAGAGCTTCGAGGCGATCAGCCAGCTCCTTCCTGCGGCGTCTCGCGTTCGCTCGGTCGTCGAGGGAGATGCCGGGGATCGGGAACGGTGCGTCTTCTGGCCGCCCTGCGCCGACCGAGGACTCTTCGATCTCGGCGGTGAGAGCGGCGACGAGCTGCTCCTTGGTCATGGAGGACCGACCGCGGACGTCGCGATCACGAGCCATCGCCAACAGCTCCTTCTTGGTGAGTGACGAAAGGGAGGCGTCACGCATGTGCGGGCTCCGGAAGGCGGCCGTAGGTGTTCAGCACGGCTTGCCGGCAGGTGAGCGACGGATGGAACCGGAGTTCGGTTCGCATGGCGGTCGTGTCGAGGACCCTTCCGTGCTTGAGGAGGCCGCGGATGTGGGCAGGAACGGGGACGTCGGCCTGCGCGAGCGCCCGTGTCGCGCCCTCGAAGATGCGCCCTGGGAGGAGCTGCGGCGCGCGATGGCCGAGGCGGAGCACCCTCGACAGGTACAGCTGGCCCCGGCTTGCGACATTGAACACGCCGTCGACGGGATGGTCCATCGCATGCACCACCGCGCCGACGGCGTCGTCTTCGCCGATGAACTGCAGGCGCGGATCGAATCCCATCATCGTCGGGACGACGGGAAGCGTCAGATACCGGCTGATCGGGTTGCGGATGGTCGGTCCGAGGATCGGAGCGAAGCGAAGCACGGTGAACGCGACGTGGGGGTGGCGCGACCGTGCGTTCTCGATGAAGGACTCCATTTCCCCGAGGTCCCTGGCAAAGCGATCCGAGTCCCTGCGCGGGCCCGTTGCCTCTCTCAGGATCGATGGGTTGCGAGGGCTGCTGCCGTACACGGCGCTGTCGGATTTCACGATGACCTGGGATACCGAGTCGAGGCGTTCGATCGCGCCGAACAGAGCGAGGGCACCGACGATTCGCTCGTCGGAAGCGGCGGCAGCGCCCTCCTCGGACGACCGCTGGACCGACTGGAGGTGGATGACGACGTCCGGCTCGATCTCGAGGACGTACCGAGCGAGCGCGAGGCGATCGAGGGAGATCTGCTCGAAGCTGCTGGCGAACTCGACGCCGGGCGCGCGGTCATCGACGCCGAAGGCCTCGACGTCGTCCCTCGCGTCGAGTCGGCGCATGATCTCGCCGCCGACCCATCCTGCGGCACCTGTCACGAATACACGCTTCACCGTCGTGAGGGTAGAGGCTGGAAAGGGCTCGGAACATCCCGGGGACGTACCGTGCCTAGCCTCGCCATCCTGCGACACAGGACAGGACCGTGCCCTCAGCCTCGATCATCGGAGTCGGCCTCATCGGAGGCTCGATCGCCGCGGGCCTGAAGGCGGCAGGCTGGGCGGTTTCCGGATACGACCCAGAGCCAGAAGCGGGGATGCTTGCAGTCGAACTCGGCCTCATCGACCGTGCGCTGTCGTCCATCGGGGAGGTCACGGCCGAAAGCGCAGATCTGATCGTGGTTGCGGCCCCTCCCACGGCCACCATCGAGGTTCTCGCATCGCTTCACACGTCGTCGGTGGTGATGGATGTGGCGTCCGTGAAGTCGCCCGTCCTCGAAGTCGCCGCCCATCTTCCCCGGTTTGTGGGAACGCATCCGATGGCCGGGCGCGAGACCTCCGGCCCCCGGGCAGCCAGCCCTGCGCTGTTTCAGGGGGCGACCTGGGTCGTGACCGGATCGCGCGATCCCGACGCGTCCCGCTTGGTGTCCTCGGTGATCGACGTCCTCGGCGCGACGGAGGTGTCGATGACAGCTGAAGAACACGACCGCGCGGTCGCGCTGATAAGCCATGTCCCCCACCTCGTCGCCGGAGCGCTGCTCGCCGCCGTCGAAGACGATGATCACGCGCTCGATCTGGCCGCCGGAAGCTTCAGGGACCTCACGCGGGTGGCAGCGTCGATGCCTGTCCCATGGGTCGAGATCCTCAGGTCGAACGATGCGGCGGTGCTCGATGCCATCGGCATGCTGCGCGAGAAGCTCGCAACGCTCGAGGCGGCCGTCGTCGCCGAAGACGACTCCTTGCTCGGCCTTCTGTCGCGAGCGAGATCGGCCAGGCAGGCGCTCGGGTCGCCGGTGGCGCAGGTGCGGATCGCGCTGGCCGACCGGCCGGGGGAACTCGCGAAGGTCGGTCACGCATTCGAGGCTTCCGGCGTCGACATCCGTGACATCCAGATGCGTCACGCCCCCCACGGCGGCGGTGGCGTATTGACGCTGTCCGTGCGCCCCGGCGAAGAGGGCTCACTGGTCCTCGCGCTCGAGAACGAGGGCCTTCTCGTCATTCCGTAACACGGGGGCGCGTCGTCTACGCTGGCATCGGAGGTTGTGATGATTCCTGAACCGCCAACGTTCACCATCGGGGTGGAAGAGGAATACTTCGTCGTCGACCGGAAAACGAGGAACCTCGTACCCGACATACCCCAATCGGTCCGCAATGCCCTCGCGAACCCGCCCGTAGGGACGACGAGCCCGGAATTCATCCGTAGCCAAGTCGAGATAGGGACACCAGTCAGCAAGAACGTCAATGAGCTGACCGAACACCTCGCAACGCTCCGCCGATTCGTGGCAGATACCGTCGCTGATTCCGACATGGCGATCATCGCTGCCTCGACACACCCGTTCGCGGTGTGGGGGGACCAGCAGTTCACCGACAAGGAGAGGTACCGCATGTTGGAGCAGGCGCTCCAGGGTGTCGTGCGGAGGCTCCTCATCTGCGGAATGCACGTTCATGTCGAGGTCGCGGATCAGGATCTGCGCATCGACCTGATGAACCAGGTCGTGTACTTCCTTCCGCACATCCTTGCCCTCTCGGGTTCGTCCCCGTTCTGGCACGGGGTCGACACCGGCTTGAAGTCGTACCGACCTGCGGTCTTCCGGGCGCTTCCGCGGACCGGCATCCCTGACGAATTCGGGGACTGGTCGGACTACCAGCGCCAGGTCGAAGCCCTCGTCCACACCGGCGTCATCGAGGACCCGACGAAGCTCTGGTGGGACATCCGTCCCTCTGCCCGCTACCCGACCCTGGAGATGCGCTGCTCGGACGCCTGCACCCGATACCTCGATGCGGTGGCAATCGCTGCGCTCTATCAGGCTCTCCTTGCCATGCTGTACGAGCGGCGACAGCACAACCAGCGGTGGCGCATCTATTCGCGCATGCTCATTGCAGAGAACAACTGGCGTGCCCAGCGATACGGCGTGGACGAGTCGCTCATCGACTTCGGTCGGCGCGAGCTGGTGCCGGTGCCGGCACTGATCGACGAGCTCATCGACCTGGTCTCGCCGCACACCGAGGCGCTCGGATCGGCAAGCCATCTCGAGAGGCTCCGTACGATTGCGCGCACCGGCACGAGCTCGGACCGTCAGCTTGCCGTGTACCACGCGGCATCCGAGGACGGAGCAGATACCGAGGAGGCGATGCGCGCGGTGGTCGACCATCTGATCGACGAGACGCTGGAGGATCTGTGACGCGAACCCTCCGCGTCGCCGGCGGCCAGCTCGACCTCGTCGTGGGGGACATCGAGGGCAACGTCGAACGGATCCTCACAGCGCTCGCATGGGCAGAGGACCAGGAAGCCGACGTCCTCGTGCTGCCCGAACTGGCAGTCTGCGGCTACCCGCCGGAGGACCTCGTCCTTCGAGAAGGGTTCGTGGATGCCAACCTCGCTGGGCTCGCCACGATTGCGCTGCAGACCACGACGACGGCAGTCGTTGTCGGTTTCGTCGATCGGCTTCCCGAAGAACAGAAGGACGACGACTCGGTCGGGCGTGGAGTCGTCAACGCGGCCGCCGTGCTCGCGGGCGGGGAGATCGTCGACGTCTACCACAAGGCGCTGCTCCCGAACTACGGCGTGTTCGACGAGGCTCGCTACTTTGCCGAAGGGCGCACGCCGCTCACGCTGTACTCCATCGCGTCCGTGCCTTGCGGCGTGTCGGTGTGCGAGGACATCTGGGACGAAGACGGGCCTCCGACCGGACAGGCGCTCGGTGGGGCGAGGGTCCTGCTCAACATCAACGGGTCGCCGTACCACGTGTTCAAGCGCGAGCAGCGGGAGAAGATGCTGTCCGAGAGGGCGGTGGCCGGCAATGCCTACGTCGTGTACGTCAACAGCGTCGGCGGTCAGGACGAGCTCGTCTTCGACGGCGGCTCGATGGTGATCGGCCCGGACGGGACCCTCATCGCCCGCTCCCCAGAGTTCGTCGAGCACCTGTTCGTGGTGGACCTGGAGGTGGGGCATGCCACAGCGCCGCTTCTGCCGGTGATCGATGTCGTGCCCGCACGCACCGAGCGCAGCCCGATAGAGCGACCACTGATCGCGCCGGAGCTCGACGACCTCGAGGAGGTGTACCTGGCGCTCGGGACCGCGCTGCGCGACTACGTGCGGAAGAACGGGTTTGCCGAGGTCGTCATCAGCATGTCAGGGGGCATCGACTCAGCCCTCGCTGCCACGATCGCGGCAGATGCGCTCGGTCCGGAAGCCGTGCTCGGCGTCACGATGCCAACGAGGTTCTCATCAGAGGGCTCCGTCGCCGACTCGATCGAGCTCGCCGAACGGCTTGGCATCCGACTCGAGACGATCCCGATCGACGACATCTTCGACGGATACCTCGACGCGCTCTCCCCGATGTTCAAGGATCTCCCTTTCTCGGTTGCGGAGGAGAACCTCCAGGCGCGGATCCGGGGGACGATGGTCATGGCGCTCTCCAACAAGTTTGGTGGGATGGTCGTCGCGACCGGCAACAAGTCCGAGATGGCGGTCGGTTATGCGACCCTCTACGGGGACATGGTCGGCGGATACGCGGTCCTCAAGGACGTGTACAAGACGATGGTCTACGACCTCGCCCGGTGGCGGAACCGGAACGGCGAGGTCATCCCGAGCGCGATCATCGACAAAGAACCTTCCGCCGAACTGAGACACGATCAGAAGGACTCGGACTCGCTGCCCCCGTACCCGGTGCTCGACGACATCCTCTTCCGGTACATCGAGCTCGACATGACCGCATCGGAGATCGTCGCTTCGGGGATCGATGAGGGCCTCGTGCGGCGTGTCGCTCGAATGGTCGATCGCAACGAGTACAAGCGGCGACAGGCCGCTCCGGGCGTCAAGATCACCCTCAAGGCGTTCGGCCGCGATCGTCGCCTCCCGATCACGAACCGGTTCCTCCCGTGAGCAGGTCCGCGGTCGGCGACGTCCTCATCAACGGCGTGCCCTACCCGGCCGGAGAAGCTGCCGTCAGCGTCTTCGACATCGGGTTCCAGCGCGGCTACGGATGCTTCGAATCGATGCGAACGTACGGTGGCTTCGTCTTTCGCCTCGACCGCCACCTCGCTCGCCTCACGAACAGTGCCGACAGCCTTCGCATCCCCCTGCCCTCCAAGGACGACCTGACGGCGTGGTGCACGAGCGTCGGCGCAGCAGGTGACGGCGTCCTCAAGGTGATCGTGACAGGAGGCACCGATCCGCGCCAGCCCGGTACCGACAGTTCCGTGATCGTGTATCAGCAGCCCCTTCCGGTGATTCCTGAGAGCATCAAACTCGACATCGTCAGCGCGCCGTGGCACGGCGAGGGAATGACATCCGAGCTGACCGGATCGAAGACCCTCTCGTACGGGCCGAACCTCGCAGCAACGATCACCGCCCTCGAGCGGGGGTTCGACGATGCGGTGCTCGTGTCGGGGTCCGACATCGTGCTCGAGGGCCCGACCTTCAGCGTGGGGTGGATCCGAGACGAGACGCTGCACACGCCGGCGCTCGACACGCACATCCTCGCGTCGATCACACGCGAGGCGACCCTCGAGGTCGCAGCAGGGGCCGGACTCGCCGTGGAGCAGGGGTCCTTCAACGTTTCCGATCTGCTGGAAGCAGACGAGGCATTCGTGATGTCGACGGTGCGCGAGGTGATGCCTGCACGAGCCATCGGGCCGCGTTCGTTCCCCCTTGGGCCGGTGACGAAGCAACTCAAGCAGGGCTTCGCCGAGCTCGTGGCCTCCGAGGTGCGATGAGCGGCCTTCTCACCTCGATCGACCAGCTGTACGAAGGGTGTGTCACCGAACCCGGCCGATGGAGCGAACAGGCCTTCCAGGACTGGGCCGAGGGAGTTGCGTCAGCGGAGGGAATGGATCGCACGACGTCCCGCCTCGTGCGCCGTTCCCTGAAAGCAGGCCAGAAGCTCGCATCGTTCTGGAGCTCGCACACGGGGTCGGCACCCTCCGATTGGAGGTCGCGGGTCGACATGGCCCTGGGAGCCCGTGCCTGGCGTCCGCAGCTCGAACTTGCCGAGTATCTGCTCGACCGGGATCGGTCAGAGGACGTCTTCGACTCGGTTGCATCGCTCTTCCCCGTGGTGCACCACCAGCCGTACCTCGACGGGGTGACATTCGAGGAGTGGCTGGAACTCCGTGAGCAAAGTGGACCCGGCGGTAGCATCGATTCATGACCAGGGGGCCATTTGTTGCCGCAGCAGTCGTGTCGATGGCGATGCTTGCCGCGTGCTCCCCGACGGCGGCACCCACCACGACGGAGGGTGGTTCGCGGATCACGATCACAACGATCGCCGAACCACAGACGACCACGACGACCACCGCCCCGACGACGACGACATTGCCTCCCATCCGCGAGCTCACAGCGCCCGAGTACCAGATCGTGCACCGGCAGCCGACCGAGTCCGCGGGTGACGAAGTGGTGGTCCTCCTCGACACGACGACCTACGACACGCTGACCGACATCGATCTCCACGACATCATCGCGGAGGTCGTGGAGCTGTTCCCACCCATCTCGGTCATCCACGTGGTCGACGATGCAGATGCCGCGGATGTGGTGATCGATCCGGATGCGTCCGAGGCCGAGCGGGCCGTACTCACAAACCACTACCTCGCTCGGCTCGAGGACGGGTCGACCATCGTCTACCTGGGTCCCTTCGCCGACAGCGGATCGGCAGTACTCGGCTCCTGACGCATCCTAGAGGAGCAGCATGGCGGTGAGGAGGAACCCTCCCATGCTGATGGCGTCGGTGGTGAGCGTGAGGAAGATGTTCGAAGCAACCGCCGGGTCGAAGTTCAGTCGCCTGAGGATCACCGGGATGCTCGAGCCCACGATTCCGGCGATGATGAAGGCGATCCACACCGAGATGAACACGATGATCGCGAGCGTCAACGGTGCGACGGGCGGGGAACTCGGGCTCTCGAACACCCCAACCGTGAGGGCCGCCGTGCACGCAGCGAGCACGGCCATGGATGCACCATCGATGAAGCCGATCGCAAGCTCCCGCCTGATCGCCCTGCCGGCCCTTCCCCTGGGAAGGTCCCCGACCGCCATCGAGCGGATGACGACGGCCAAGCTTTGTGCTCCCGAGTTGCCGGAGATCAGCGCCACCAACGGCATGTAGGCCGCGAGGACGGCGTGTGTTGTGAGCGTTCCCTGGAATCGCGAGATCGCCCCGGCGATGAACAGCCCTATCGCGAGGTTGAAGGCGATCCACGGAAGCCTGCGCCGAATCGACTGGCTGATGGGCGTGAAGACGGTTTCCTCCTCGCCAGCGCCGACCATGACGGCGAGGTCCTCACCGACCTCGGCCTGGATCGCCTCGATCGCCTCCGAGAACTTGACCATGCCGAGGAGCCGCCCCGCTGGGTCGATGACGGGAATCGCGATGAGGCGGTACCGCTGGATGAGCTCGGAAACCTCCTCGCGGTCCGTATCAGTCATCACGCTCACGATGTTGTGCTCCATCACCTCGTCGAGGCCCTCGCCCGGGCGCGCGAACACGAGATCCCTGAACGAGACAACACCGATGAGGCGCTCTTCGTCGTCGACGACGTACACGTAGAGGAGGTTCGCTCCGAGGTCGTCGTGGAGCCGGCGCAGGGCCTCGATGGCCTCACCCGCTGTCATCCCGACTGGGAGACGGGCGATGTCCGTGGTCATCATGCCGCCCGCCGTGTCCGGGGCGAATGCGAGAAGTCCTTCGATCGCTATGGCAATCCGGGACGGGAGGGCGGCAAGGATGTCCGCGCGTTGCGTCTCCTCGACCGCCCCGATCACGTCGGCAGCCTGATCCGTGTCCATCTCCGCGAGCAGCAAGGCTGCCTGTTCAGCCGAGAGCTCCTCGAGCACATCGGCGGCGGGCTCCGGGCGCATCTCGTCGAGGACGTCCGCGGCGTCGTCGAGTTCGAGGTCGGACAGGAGATGAGCAGCGCCACCCTCATCGATGGCCTCGAGGATGTCAGCTGCGTCGTGCGGGCTGCGTTCTGCGAGGTCCTCCCACTCGTCGTGGTGCGAGTCGAGGTACGCCTCGGCCTCGCCGGGACTCCGGCGAGCGAGTTCGCGGATCATCGATCCGAACTGGCGAGGGCGCGGAAGCGGAATCTTCATCGGTGCGCAGCATATTCGCTCCGGGATGCCCTACGGCTTCAGACGGATCCGTCCAGAAGGCCCGTGGTCGAAGGTCCTCGCCTCGATTGCACCGATCACGAAGCCGTGCACCCCTTCGTCGTCG
>QJWC01000056.1 GCA_003235475.1 Acidimicrobiia bacterium
GTGTGCAGCTCGACGACCGACACCGATTCCCCGAGTTCAGCCGCCACCGCGTCTGCGAGGCCTGTCGGGAGTGAGGTTTCCGCGAAGATCACATTCACGCCCTCTTCCCGCATCGTGTCGATGAGCCGAGCGATGTCCGCGGAGCTCGGCTGGGCGATCGAGGAGGTGCCGGGAATGACGACACCGACGATGCTGAACCCGTACCGATCCGCGAAGTATCCGAGGGCATCGTGGTTGGTGACAAGCTTCCGCTGAGCCGGTGGGATCGGCAGGAGCATCTCGGTGATCTTCCGATTGGCCTCGACCAGCGTCGCCCTATAGCCCGCAGCGTTCGCGGCCCATTCCGTCGTCGGGTCGATGTCGGCGAGCGCCTCGGCGACCGCGTCGGCCATGGCTGCGACGCGGAGCGGGTCGAGCCACACGTGTGGATCCATCCCGGAGCCGTCATCCGAGTCGAACGGCAGGGGATCGGCGAGGGGCGCCACGGCCAGCACTCGCACGCCGTCGGCGGCGGCAGCGTCGAGAGCTGGTTGGAGGCCCTGTTCGAGGCCCAGTCCGTTCTCCACCACGAGGTCGGCGCCAGCGATCGCCGCCACCTGACGACTCGACGGCGTGAACTCGTGCGGATCCGCGCCCGTGGGCATCAGTACTTCGACCGTTCCAGTGTCACCAACGACGTGGGCGACGATGTCGCCAAGGATGGTGGTCGTCGCGACAACCGTGATGCCGTCGGCGGACGGCCCGTCGTTCGAGGCGCACGCCGACGCGAGGAGCCCGGCCACGAGGCCTATTGCAAGAAGTCGTCGCGCATCCATCGTCACTGCACCTAGAATGAGAATCGTTCTCGTTAACTATATCGAAGGATGAGGGTGATGGGTGCCGCACCGCTGCATCGAGAAGTCGAGCGGAGGCTCGTCGAGCACGATGTGAGGTACACACGCGGCCGTCGTGCGGTGGTCGACGCCCTCGCCGACTCGCCTGGTCCCCGGTCCGCTGCCGAACTCGTCGTCACGATGGACGATCCGGTGCCTCTCTCCTCTCTTTATAGGACGCTCTCGGTCCTCGAGGAATCCGATGTGGTTGTGCCCCACCTCGCAACGAAGGGCATCGCCCGATATGAGCTCGCCGAGTGGCTCACCGGGCACCACCACCATTTCATATGCACGTCATGCGGCGCGGTCGAGGACATCGAGCTGACGCCCACGGATGAAGAGGCAGTCGACAGCCTCGTCGACCGGATCGCCGAGCGGGCGGGCTACGTCCCGACCAACCACGAACTCGAGATCGCGGGCCTGTGCAAGGAGTGCGCATGAAGGCGGCCATCACCGCGAAGAACATCTCGGTCCGCCATGCAGCGACGAGGGCGCTCGCGGATTCGAGCTTCGAGGTTCCCTTCTCCGCCGTCACCGCCGTGATCGGGCCGAACGGCTCCGGCAAGAGCACCCTCCTGAACGCGATCGCCGGACTCCATCCGCTGTCGTCGGGCTCCATCGAGTTCGGCGGTGGCGGGCGTCCTGACATCTCCCTCGTGCTGCAGACGACGAAGCTCAACTCGGCGCTCCCGGTCACGGTGCGTGAGGTCGTCTCGATGGGGCGGTACGCGACAGCCGGTTCCTTCCAGCGATTGACCTCTGAGGACAAGGCCGTCGTCGACACGGCGATGGAGCGCCTCGACATCGTTGACATCGCGACCCGCCGGCTCGACGAGCTGTCAGGCGGGCAGCGCCAGCGCGTGTTCGTCGCCCAGGGCATCGCCCAGGACCACGCGATCCTCCTCCTCGACGAGCCGCTGACCGGAATCGACTTCACGGCAGCGCGGGCGATCGACGACCTCATCCATGACGAGACGAGCCGCGGCTGCACCGTGGTCATGACGACCCACGATCTCTCCGAGGCCCAGCAAGCCGACTACGTGCTGCTCCTGTCGGGACGGGTGGTGGCCTCGGGCACGCCAGACGAGATCCTCACGATGGACAACCTCGTCGATGCGTATGGCGATTCGTTGCTCCATGTCGGTGAGGGCGGCACCCTGTTCGTTGACGACCCCGCCCACGCACACGGCGACGGCCACCACACGCACAGGGACCGCACGATCCACATGGAGACCTCGCCCACCGAACTCCACGGCCCTGACGAGCACTGAGCTTTCGCCGGTCGTCATCGCGCTCGGGGCTGTGTTCCTAGTGTCCGGCTGTGCGGTTTGCGTCGGCGGTCGTTGGTGTCTCCCTCCTCATCACCGCGTGCACACCGACGACGACCCCCACGACCGCCACATCCGAGACGACGACGACCACGTCACCGCCCGAACCGGGGCGGCTGGTGGTCGGCTTCCGGGACGGGCACACGTCGATCGTCGACGAGGCCGGTGCGGTACTCGTGGACGTACCACTCCCTTCAGGCGCCGGTCAGCGCTTCCCGGTGTGGCTGGGCGATGACGCCGTCGTCGTCGCACAAGGATCCGCAGAGGGGGCTTCGCTCGTCGCGTTCTCGGCCGCCGACGGTTCGGAGGTGTGGAAGGTCGACCTCGACACCCCACCCTTCTATTACTCACCTGGTCCTGTCGGGGATCCACCCCCGACCACCTCGCTTCGCAACGACCCGGGTGGTAACGGCCTGATCGCCGAGCTCATCGACTCGAACGGAGAGGTGTCCACGCTCTCTCGCCGGTCGCCCTTCTACACGGCGTGGTCCCCGGACGGAGCCTCCCTCTCGATCCATGAGGGCCAGCAGACACTCGGTGTCCGAACCGACGGGACCTCGGTGGAGATCGTCGGAACGACGGGCACCTTCCAGGCGCCAGCGTGGACGTCCGCAGGGCTCTTCACCCTCCGCACCGTTGCCGGTGCGCAGCGTCTGTCGGTATGGAACGGGGACACGTTCACGGATGTCGCGGAAGTCCCCGCCGTCGCCCAGTTCGTCGCCTCCGGCTCGAAGGTCGCGCTCCAACTCACGGGTGCCGATTCCGAGGGTGGTGTGCGCACAGCGTTCGTCGCACAACAGCTGCCCTCGATTCCCAACGGCTCGCTCGTCGTCCTCGATGTGGAAAGCGGCGACGTCGACATCGTGATCGACGTGATATCGCCGGTGTTCCAGTGGGATCCATCTGGAACGCGTCTGCTCTACGCCACCTTCGGCGAGGAAGACCCTCTCGACATGTCGTGGCACGTGTGGGAGGCCGGTACCTCGACGGATCTGTCCGACTTCCTCCCGCAGGCCGACTGGATCCGATCGCTCGTGCCGTTCTTCGATCAGTTCATGCAGTCGGTGTCGCTGTGGTCCCCAGACGGATCGCACGTCGCATATCCCGCCACGGTCGATGGGGAGGCGGTCGTGGTGGTTCGAGGACTCGACGGCACCGAGTTCAAGATCGAGAACGCCGTCTGGGCTTCGTGGTCCGGCTAGGAGCTCGCGGGCTCCTGATACTCGGGATGGCCGGCGATGAACTGGTCCAACCCCCTCATGGCGGTCTGGCGGACCTTGTCCCGTGCGAACGATGCCCATCCGAAGAACGTGCCGATGGTGCCCGTCGCCATGCGCATCCACCGCCACAGGTCGAACCGATCCCGGTGCTCGATGACCAACCCGTCCTCGAAACGGAACGTCGCATGGATCCGGTTCTCGACCTTCCTCGAGTCCGGTCCGAACGAATAGGTCGCAACCCAGTCGGCTGAACCCGTCTTGTCGTCGCCCTCGACGTTCTTCCATGTGACGACGAGGTCCTCGCCCCGTTCGCACAGCATGTGCCACATCGCCGGGATCTGCTTGCCTTGCAGGTCACGGAACACGGGATCCGAGAAGACAGCATCCGGGTGGTACAACGAAGCCATCGCCTCGTGGTCGCGGCGCGAGAAAGCCTCGTAGAACGCGTTGATCTGTTCGGCTGTCATCAGATGGGGT